>JAUSJX010000083.1 GCA_030647435.1 Candidatus Rokuibacteriota bacterium | reverse complement strand
TCTCCTCGGGCCTCGGCTCCCTCCTGTCCGTGATGGCGAGTCACGTCAGACGGTCTATCACTTTCGGAGCCGATGCCCCCTCTCATCTCAGCCCCCGCATCCACACAGGGGGCCGTACAGATTCTGGTGAAGACCGGGCTTCTCGAGGAGCCGCGCACGCTCGAGTCGGTCGGCTAGCGTTCCGGCCTCGCGGCTGCACTCGGCCGCCACGAGAATGAGCCCCAGGCCCGCATCGAGCGCTCGGAAGATGCGCGCCAGGTCCCAGCCTGTCATCGCTATTCCGTGGGCGCGCGGCAGGTCGAGGTCGATGACGGCCAGATCGAATCGGCCATCCTTCAGCCCCCTGATGGCCTCGCAGCTCCCCATGACCGCCTCGACCTCGCACCCGGCCCCCGGCAGCAAACACCGCAATCCCGCCCGGCTGTGGCTGTATGAGTCCACGATCACGAGCCGCGCAGCCCCCGGGCCTCCCTCCCTCTCGAGCACCGCCCTATTCGTCGCGCTCGCCATTGACCTTGTCCCGACAGGATGTAGAGCAACGGCGATGCCAGCCGGCGGCCCCGAGCGCCTGCCGAGGGAAGATGTGAGAATTCAGCGATTTGCCTACCTGGGTGAATTGGTCCTTTCCGGTGCCTCCTCAGGGTGGAGGCTCCGGCATGTAAGCGTTACCCGAGTCGAGTGTAAGTTTTCCCCTCAGCGGGGCAGATGGCGCCCGGCCCCAACTCCCGTCGTCACCCGAGCGGGCTCCAAATCGGCGAACTTCGAGGCTTCGGGTCCTCAAGTCGTCACTCAGTCGATTCTCGCGGGTCCCGGGCCCGGAGTTTGCACACCTAGTTCTGCTAGGTGAGACATGCGTGAGACCAAGCCTTTCATCTTCGTGGGTTGCCTGGAGCTCCGCGAGATCCTGGGCCGCCGGGCCCGGGACGAGCGAGAGCTGATGGAGGGGCTCGAGCAGATCCCGGCGGGCTCCATCTACTACCACACCCACAGCATCTTCCTCCGTCACCCGCGCGTCGCCGGCGGCTATCCCAACGATTTCGCCAACTGGGTGGCAACCCAGGTCGGCGATAAGGGGCTGGCGGAGCGCCTGGCCGTGGTCGATCCCTACCGCTTCGCGACCGTCGAGGAGCTCCGCGAGGAGCTCGTGTCTATTGTGGAAAGCCACATCGCGACGCTTCAGCAGGTTCCGCGATGTGTTTTCGGGGATCCCTTCTTCTTCGTCCAATCCCATGTCCTCGAGGTGCCCATGGGCCTCGAGGCCCGTACCCTCTCTGAGTTCCGCCGCTGCCTCGCAGAGGCCGACCTCTCCACGGTGTATCTGCACACGCTGCACGCGCGTGTGCGGGGCGAGGTGGCCGGGGGCGACTTCGCCCACTGGATCGGCCAGGAGCTGGGCCTGGACTCTCTCGCCGGCGCCATCGGCCGCATCAACCCCTACCTGGGCGGGCTGGAGAAGATCCGGGGCGAGACGCTGCACCTCATCGACGCCGAGCTCGGCAAGGGCGACAACGGACATGAGTGCTAGCGAGCTCAACTCGATCGAGCCGTACAGGGACATCGCCCCCAAGGGCACAGTGGACTTCCTGCTCCATCTCGCGGACCGGGTGCAGGGCCGGCGGTTCCTGCACGTCAATTCCACCCGCGACGGCGGCGGAGTGGCTGAGATCCTGAACCGCTTCGTGCCCATCATGCGCGGCCTCGGGATCAAGGCGGACTGGAGCGTCATCGAGGGCGACTCCGACTTCTACGCCACGACCAAGGCATTTCACAACGCGCTGCAGGGCAAGGAGCAGGTTTTCACCGAGGCGATGTTGGAGCACTACGTCGAGGTCAATCGGGCCAACGCCGAGCGTCTCCGCCCGGCTGGCGATCTCGTGCTGATCCACGATCCCCAGCCGGCGGCCATGATCGAGGCGCGGCCGTCGGAGGGCAAATGGGTGTGGCCGCTGCCACATCGATCTCTCCACCCCCCAGCGGCGCGCGTGGACCTTCCTGCGCCGCTTCGTGGTCCGCTACGACGCGGCAGTCTTCTCGCTGCCGGCCTTCGCCCAGCAGCTGCCGATCCCCCAGTTCCTCGCCTATCCGTCGATCGACCCGCTCGCGGACAAGAACCGGCGGATGAGCGCGAAGGAGATCAAGAAGACCCTCGAACGGCTCGGCGTGCCCGACGACAAGCCCATCCTGCTCCAGGTGTCGCGCTTCGACCGCTTCAAGGACCCGATCGGCGTGATCAACGCCTACAAGCTGGTGAAGGGCTACCACGACGTGCGCCTCGTCCTGGCGGGCGGCGGGGCGACCGACGACCCCGAGGGCGCCGCGGTGCTCAACGACGTGCGCGAGGCGGCCGAGCGCGACCCCGACATCTATCTGCTCGACCTGCCGTCCAACGCCCATCTCGCCATCAACGCGCTTCAGCGCGCGGCAACCATCGTGATACAGAAGTCCACGCGCGAAGGGTTCGGCCTGACGGTGGCCGAGGCCATGTTGAGGGGCAAGCCGGTGATCGGCGGGGCGACGGGCGGCATTACCGTCCAGATCATCTACGGGGTCACCGGGTACACGGTCAACTCCGTTGAGGGATGCGCCTTCCGGATCCGGTACCTCCTGAGCAACCCTCAGCTCATGCGGCGGATGGGCGAGGCGGGACGCGAGCACGTCAGGGAGAACTTCCTCATCACCCGTCATCTGCGCGACTATCTGTCGCTCCTGGCACACCTGAGCCGCTAGTGTCCTGTCCCAGAGATTCGATAACAAAATCGAGCGACGCTGGCCAGGATCTCGTCAGCGCTCTTGGTCCACACGAAGGGCTTCGGGGCCGTATTGCTGAGAGCGATGTAGGCGATGATCGCTGCCTCGAGTGCGTGCGTGCTCCGGTGCGCCCCACGCGTGATCTGTTTGTCGGTCAGCATCGCGAACCAGCGCTCGACCAGGGTGAGCCAGGAGCTGCTGGTCGGCGTGAAGTGGAGATGGAACCGGGGCCGTCGGGCCAGCCAGGGGTGAATCATCGGCGTCTTGTGGGTGCCGTAGTTGTCGAGAATCAGGTGCCCCTCGAGGTCGGCGGGCACGGCCGCGTCAATCGTGGCAAGGCACTGTCGGAACTCGAGGGCCCGATGCCGTCGGTGCAGCGGCCCAATGCTCGTGCCGCGCTTGGCATCCAAGGCCGCAAACCGCGAGGTGGTGCCGTGCCGGACATAGTCATGACTCCGCCGCTCCACCTGGCCCGGCCGCATCGGCCACAGCGGTTGGGTCCGATCCAGGGCTTGGATCTGACTCTTCTCGTCCACGCACAGCACCAGGGCGCGGTCGGGCGGATGCAGATACAGCCCGACGATGTCGCGGACTTTCTCGATGAACAGCGGGTCCTTCGACAGCTTGAAGGTCTCCGTGCGATGCGGTTGCAGCGCGAAGGCCCGCCAGATGCGGTTGACCGTGCTCCGACTCAGGCCGCACGTCTGCGCCATCGAGCGTGTGCTCCAGTGCGTGGCGTCGGCGGGCTTCGTCTCCAGCGTCCGGGTCAGCACCGCCTCCACATCGGCATCGCTGACGGTGCGCGGTGCGCCTGGCCGCGGCTCGTCGAGCAAGCCGTCCAGACGCTGGGCCAGGAAGCGCGTGCGCCACTTCCCCACGGTCTGCTTCGTCAGCCGCAGGTCGTGAGCGACGCGTGTGTTCGTCTTGCCAGCGGCGCACCCGAGAATCAGCCGGACCCGCTGGGCCAACCCTTGCCCCGTCGTCGGCCGACGGGCCCAACGCTCCAACGTGTCCCGCTCGTCGTCGCTGATCGTCCACGGTGGAATCGGTCGTCCCGTGCGCATTGGCGTTCTCCTTTCACTCCTGAGAACGCGCAACGAGCACAACTTGTCCCACTCACTTCCGAGACAGGACACTAGCGGACCGTCAGGGATGTCAGTGTGGCGCGGTGCGGGGCGTGTCCCTTGTCCGGCTGGATCACGACGCGGAGATGGGTCACCCGCTCCGCCGGGACGGACCACTCCTCGCACTCGAACGTGGTCCCGGGCTGGCTGAAGTTGAATTCCTGACGGATCCGCTCCTGGTAGGTCCGGCCGCCGTCCTCCGACAGCGAGATGGTGAGCACGTTCGTCCTGGTCGCGCTGGGCTCCTCCGCTTCGATGCCGATCGCGCGGATCGACTGCGGCGCGTCGAACGCGAGGACCAGCGTCTGCTCTCCGTCGGCCCCCGCGATCCACCGCGTGCCGCCGGGGCCCCCTGAGGCGTCGAAGAGGTGATCGACGGGATGCTCCGGCGCTTCGGACGTCACGATGACCGTAGCCAGCGCGGGGATGTCCTTGACATCGGCCCTGGGCGCTCTGGCGGCGGGTCGATCACTGAGGATCAGTTTTCGCAGCATGGCATGTCCTCCTCCGCGGGTCTCGCCCGGACTCCGGTCACGCAAGCAAGCGCGAGATCCCGGCCAGCGGTATCGAGATCCAGTCCGGGCGGTTGTTGAGCTCGTAGCGGAGCTCGTAGCAGGCCTTCTCGAGCTCGAAGGCCGCGCAGGCCCGCCGCACCGCCTCCGCTGATCGCGGCAGGAGGCGCGCCGGGCTCTTGCCGGCGGCCATCATGTAGCCGCTGAGAAAAGCGCGGGCGGCGAGCCGCTCCCAGGCCTCGAGGGCGGGACGAAGCCGGGCGCGCCCGGCTTCGGGCCGGGCGGCGAGCGCGGCGTGAACCACGTAGTCGAACGAGCGCAGCATGCCCGCTACGTCCCGCAGCGGACACTGCTTGGCGCGGCGCTCGTCGAGAGACCGCGCCGGCTCGCCTTCGAAGTCGATCACGACGAAGCTCTCGGCGGTCTTGAGCACCTGGCCCAGGTGGTAGTCGCCGTGACAGCGGATCTTGTGCGCAGTGCCATCGGCGAGCGGGACGAGGTCATCGGCGGCCCGCTCGATCCGCGGGCGCGCGTCGAGGAGCGGCTCGAGCGCCGCCCGGTCGGCGGGCAGCATTCGCGCGGAGGCGACCGCGATCTCGGCCGTCAGCCGCTCGAGGTCCCGGACGAGGGTGCGTCGCCAACGTCCCACGTCCTCGCCCGTGATGGGCTCGGGGCGAAATGCCGGCGGGCCGGGGTCCGAGGCGAGCGCCGCGTGGAGCCGCCCGGTCACCGCGCCCAGCTCGTGGACCTCGGCCAGCGGCTCGACGCCCAGCGCGGCCACGCGCTCCTCGACGTCGGCTGGACTGTCTGGGGGACCGTCTGCGGCGGCGAGTCGCTCGCAGAGGTCGTCGAGCCGCGCGAGCGTGTGGGTCCACCCGTCGCCCGTATTGGCCACGAATTGCTGGAGCAGGGCCACGGTGGCCGTCTCGCCCTGGCCGGTCTATTCCGCCCAGCCGGCCAGCCGGGGTACGTGAACGAAGCCTGGGCGGTCCGCGAGGAAGCGCAGCATCTCGAAGTCCGGGTTGATGCCGGACTTCGGCCGTCTGATGGACTTGAGGATCAAGCGCCGGTCGAAGAAGATCGAGGTGTTGCTCTGCTCGCCCGAGTGTGGCGTGGCCGGCACGCGGTCAAGCCCGTCCCACGAGGCGTGATCCCACGGCTCCACAGGCGCGCAGCGAAAGCTCCCGCAGGCCGATGCGAAGACGCGCCGCGACTTGATCGCGTCGAGCAGACTCGTCCCGAAGTTCGGGTGCCAGTGCGCGTCGAAGAGGGTGAGGCCGCCGAGCGGGCCGATCGTCCGCGCCGGATCGGCCGGCGCTTGGCCGAGCGCGACCGGGACGAAGTAGCGAGTCTCGTCAGCGCGGATCAGCAGCAGGGCGAGCGGCGGATCCTTGCGGAGCGCGGACCAGTCTTCCATGCGGGCCGTCCCGAGACCGCGGGCCTTGGCCGCGAACCAGCGCTGCCGCTCGATGAAGGCGCGGAGCGCCGGCGCGGCCGCCTCCGAGAGATGCCGGACGACCGCCGCCGCGTCAGAGCGAGGTGTTCTCGATGCCATAGAAGGGCTGGTCGGACAGCGGCGGCTGGAGCCGGAACCAGTAGTAGCCGTAGGGCCCGAGGGTGATGACGTAGGGCTGAGCCCCGATCGTCGGGAAGCGGCTTTCCCCCAGCATCTCGATTGGCGTGTGGCCGGCCCAGGCGCGCAGGTCGAGCTCGATGGGCTGCGCCGCGCTCGAGAGGTTGTGTACCGCCAGCACGGTCTCCCCCTCGTGGGACCGGACGTGGGCCACCACGCTTTCATTGACGGGGCGCAGGAAGCGCAGCGTGCCGCGGCCGAAGACGCGCGTCTTCTTGCGCACCGCGATGATCCGCTTCATCCACTTGAGCAGCGAGGTGGGCGTCCGGAGCTGAGCTTCCATGTTGATGGCCTGGTAGCCGTACACGGGATCCACGATCAGCGGAAGGAAGAGGCGCGCGGTGTCGGCCCGGGAGAAGCCGGCATTGCGGTCGCCGGTCCACTGCATGGGCGTGCGGACGCCGTTGCGATCGCCGAGGTAGATGTTGTCGCCCATGCCGAGCTCGTCGCCGTAGTAGAGGATCGGGCTCCCGGGCAGGGTGAAGAGCAGTGCCGTGAGCAGCTCGATCTTGCGCCGGTCATTGTCGAGCAGCGGGGCGAGGCGCCGCCGGATCCCGACGTTCAGCCGCATCCGCGGGTCCTCGCCGTAGGCGTAGTAGAGATGCCGGCGCTCGTCCTCGCTCACCATCTCAAGCGTGAGCTCGTCGTGGTTGCGGAGGAAGAGGCACCACTGGCAGGCCGGCGGGATCTCCGGGGTGTGCAGGAAGATGTCGGTGACGGGCCGGCGGTCGGCGTGGCGGACGGCGAGGAAGACGCGCGGCATGAGGGGGAAGTGGAAGGCCATGTGGAACTCGTCACCGTCGCCGAAATAGGCGCGCACGTCCGTCGGCCACTGGTTCGCCTCGGCCAGCAGGATCCGCCCTTCATAATGCGCGTCCACCCAGGCGCGGACCTCCTTGAGGTAGGCGTGCGTCTCCGGCAGGTTCTCGCAGCTCGACCCCGCCCGCTCGTAGAGATAGGGCACGGCGTCGCACCGGAAGCCGTCGAGGCCCTTGTCGAGCCAGAAGGCCATGATGCCGAGCATCTCCGCCCGGACGGCGGGATTGTCGTAGTTCAAATCGGGCTGGTGGTGGAAGAAGCGGTGCCAGTAGTAGGCCTTGGCGACCGGGTCCCAGGACCAGTTCGACGGCTCCGCGTCAACGAAGATGATGCGCGCGTCGCAGTAACCCTGGTCGGTGTCGCTCCACACGTAGTAGTCGCGGAACGGCGACTCGGGGGAGCGGCGCGCCGCCTGGAACCAGGCGTGCTGGTCGGAGGTGTGGTTCATCACGAGATCGGCGATCACGCGGAGGCCCCGGGCGTGGGCGGCTTCGAGGAATGTCTCGAAGTCCGCCATCGTGCCGTAATCGGGATGGATCGCCCGGTAGTCGCTGACGTCGTACCCGTCGTCGCGGAGCGGTGACTTGAAGAACGGCAGCAGCCACAGGCAGTCGACGCCCAACTCCTCGAGGTAGTCGAGCTGGCTCGTCAGGCCGGTGAAGTCGCCGATCCCGTCGTCGTTGCCGTCCTTGAAGGCGCGGACGTGCAGCTCGTAGAAGATCGCGTCCTTGTGCCAGAGCCCGTCGCCGACCGTCATGGCTCCCCTAACAGGCTGCTGAAAAAGGCCCATCTGCTTCGTTGGCGCCCTCGGCCGCACGCTCAACGTACAAAGAGTACGCTTCGCGTGCGGCCGTCAGGCGCCGCCTCGCATCTGGACCTTTTTGAGCAGCCTGTGGAGTTTTGCTCATCGTGCTAGATGAAGTACTGGAAATCGTGCTCCCGGCGCCGCCACCGCTCGATCTGGTAGATGCGGGCGGGGGAGACCTGGGGATCGAGCGTCACCGTCTGCCGCGCCCCCCGGCCGAGCGCGCGGCTGTCCGTGAGCAGCTCGTGCATCTCGTACGTTTCGTCCGCCGCGAAGCCCAGTTCGTCCAGCGGGAGGTGCAGCGTCGCCTCGTGGGCCGCGAAGGGATCCAGGTTCACCGCCATCAGGACCACATTATCGCGGGTCTCGGTCATCCTGCCGTAGAAGAGCACGTGCGCGCTGTCGGCCTGGTGGAAACGGAGGTTCCGGCTGGCCTGCAGCGCCGGGTTCTCGCGCCGGATCCGGTTCAGCTGGGCCACGTAATCCTTGATGTGGCCGGGCCGGTCCCAGTCGCGCACGCGGATCTGGTACTTCTCCGAGTCCAGGTACTCCTCGGTCCCGGGCACGGGCGCGGCCTCGCAGAGCTCGAAGCCGCTGTAGATGCCCCAGAGTGGGGAGAGGGTCGCGGCCAGAGCGGCCCGCATCTTAAAGGCGGGGGGCCCGCCGCGCTGCAGGATCTCGGGCAGGATGTCCGGCGTGTTGCAGAAGAGATTGCCGCGGAAGTACTCGGCCATCTCCGACCGCGTCAGCTCCTCGAAATACTCGGTCAGCTCTTCCTTGAAGTTGCGCCAGGTGAAGTAAGTGTACGACTGGCTGAAGCCCGCCTTGGCCAGGGCCTTCATCACCTTGGGCCGGGTGAACGCCTCCGAGAGGAAGATGACGTCGGGGTGGCCGTCCTGGACCTCGCGGATGAGCCACTCCCAGAACTCCAGCGGCTTGGTGTGCGGGTTGTCCACCCGGAAGATGCGCACGCCCTGGTCCACCCAGAAGAGCACCACGCGCAGCAGCTCGTCCCAGAGCGATTCCCAGGCCTCGCACGAGAAATTGACCGGGTAGATGTCCTGGTACTTCTTCGGAGGGTTCTCGGCGTTCTTGAGCGTGCCGTCGGGACGCCGGTAGAACCACTCCGGATGCTCGCGCACCCAGGGATGGTCGGGCGAGCACTGGATGGCCAGATCGATAGCGATCTCGATGCCGAGCCCATGCGCGGCCTGGAGGAGGCGCCTGAAGTCGTCGAGCGTGCCGAGCTCCGGATGGACCGCGGTGTGCCCGCCCTCGGGCCCGCCGATGGCCCACGGGCTTCCCGGATCCGTGGGCCCAGCCTCCAGCGCATTGTTCGGCCCTTTGCGGTGAGTCCGGCCGATCGGGTGAATGGGCAGCAGGTACACGACGTCGAAACCTAGGCCCTTGATGTCCGGGAGGCGCCGGATGCAGTCGGCGAAAGTGCCGTGCCTGCCGGGGACCAGCCCCTGGGAGCGGGGGAAGAGTTCGTACCAGGCGCCCCAGCACCCGCGTACGCGGTCGACGACGACCTCGAGCTCGCGGTCGTAGCGGGCGCGGTCCTTGCGCTCCTGCACCCGCGAGACGACCCGACGGAGCGCGGGGTCGAGGAGCAGGTCGAGGCGGGCCTGCTGGCTGGAGGCGGCATCGTAGCGCTCGAGCGCGAGGCGGAGCGCCACCGCCCCTTCCGCCGCGGCATGCGCCGCGGCCCGGCGGACCAGCTCACGTCCCTCCAGCAGCTCGCTCACGAGATCGGTCTGCCCGGCGGCCGTGCGGCGCTCCATCTCCTCCACCCAGGAGCCGAAGACATTCGTCCACGCCTCGATGGTGACGGCGTAGCGCGTGTTGCGCTCGAGCCGGAATTGCCCCGACCATCGATCATTACCGACGGGGCGCATGGGCGCCTCGCTCCAGCGCGACTCGTCCCTGGCGCGGTACAGGATCATCGCGTCGAGGAGATCGTGGCCCTCCTTGAAGATGTCGGCGGAGACCTCGAGACGATCGCCGACCTCGCGCTTGCAGGGATACCGCCCGTCGTCTACCGCCGGCTGAACGCGCTCAATCAGGATGGGACGAATCCGCTGCTTCTTCACGGTCTGGGGCCTCATCGCCAGCGGTCCACCAGGTAGGGCTTCCACTCCTCGAAGACCTGGCACAATCGCTCGGTCGCCTTCGCCACCGCGGCGGGTGGCCGGTTGCGCGTCTCGTAGACCACGGACGCCACGCGGCCCAGGTAGAGCGGGGCGAGCGATTGGGCGATGTGGCTCCGGTAGACGACCCGCGCGCGATAGGCGAGGAGGAAATCATACACGACGCGAGCCCAGAGGCCGTCGGGGAACCGGAACTCGCCGGTGGCATACTCGCCGAGTGCCAGTATCTCGCTCAGGGTCTCCGGCGCCAGGATGCGCTCCCAGACCGGATAGAGGTCCCGAACGCCTTGCTGGAAGCCGCCCAGCAAGCGCTCGGGATCGGGTGCGGGGCCCGGCTGCGGCTCCGGCAGCGATCCCACGCAGGGGACCGATTCCGAGCCCTGACGCTCGAGCCAGAGGACCTCGTACCGCTCGGCGATCGAGAAGAGCGAGCCGGCCGTGCGCCCCACGATCTCCCCGAGCGGCGCTGGCTGGGCGGGGGCGGGGACGCGCCGCGGCCCGAGCGCCGCCTGACCGATCGCGACTCCCTCGGCGATGGCGGCTGCGGGGATCCAGAACTCGACCCCGTTGCGCCCGAGGTCCGTCTCCCAGACGTTCTGCTCGAGCAGGAAGGCCGCCGCCTTCCCAGAGCAGCCGAATTCCTCGGCCAGCGGGCGCGCGAGACGCTTGCCGAAGAGGGTTCGGATCAGCGGGACGACGAGCGCGTGAGTGAGCGTGCCCTCGTAGTGCCCGCCCTGATAGACGGGCACCACGAGACCGCAATCGTCCGCGAGCACGGGCCCGCCGAGACCGCCCACCCAGTCGGCGTTGAGGCTCGCGTTCTCGGCGTTGAGCAGGATGATGGCCCGCGCCCCGAGCGCCTGCCCCGTCGCCAGCGTCGTGGCCACGGCCTCGTCGAGTCTCAACTGGACCAGCGGGCCGCCGGTCGCGTGCGCCGGCCGGATCCGAACGAGCGGGACTTCGCCGAAAGCCTGGGCCGGCGCGCCGCCAGGATCGTCGGCGCCCCCCTGGTCGACGTGGATCACCGCGGCCGATTGCCCGGGGAAATGCACCTGGAGCCCGACGCGCACGGCGGCCGCGACACCGTCGAGGCTCGGGGCGGCGCCCGCCGTCGGCACCCCAATGACGAGGTCAGCCGAGCCGATGCGCGCGAGCGCGGCCTGGGCGTCCCCGGTTAGCAGATCGTGCGCCATGGCATGGGCCCGTTTCTCATCCCGTGAGGTGGGCGAGCAGCGCCAGGTAGTCGCCCAGGTGCCGCGTGATCAGGAAATTGCGACGCACGTGCTCGCGGCCGGCGGCGCCCATCCGGCCGATCAGCTCCGGATTGCTCAGCAGATGCCGGATGCGGAAGGCGGCGCCCTCGACCGTCTCCACAGTGTATCCGGTGACCTTGGACACGATTTGCGAGGGGATCCCTCCGGCCAGGCTTCCGACCACGGGCTTGCCCTTCCACATGGCCGTGGCGACGTCGGTGCCGAAGTCGGTGAAGAGCGGCTTCTGCAGCACGATCGTCGCCGCGCGCTCCAGCGCGTTGAGCTCGGTCTGCGGGTCGGGGGGCAGCACGAGGACAGTGACGTCGGGGTCCTGGCTCGCCGCTTCCTGCGTCTCCGCGAGCACGCCGCCCGGCCCCGGCGGCGAGCCCGCCAGGACGAGGCGCACGTCGTGGTGCATCTTCACGAGCCGGTAGGCATTGACGACGCCGAGCGGATCCTGGAGCCGCTCGAAGGGGCCGACCTGGAGCAGGATCGGCTTGTCCGTCCGCACGCCCAAGCGCTCCAGGTGCCGGCTCTGCTCGCCGCGCGGCATCTCGCGATTGCGCTCGGAGAGCGGATCGATCGAGGGCGCGATGACGAAGCGTCGGGTCGACAGCGGCGCGGCGAACTTCGGGGCGGAAAAGACCGCGGCATCGTACTTGTCGACAAAAGGCCGGAGAGCGTTCCAGAGCTGCGGCTGCGGGGACGAGAGATCCCCGTGATACCGCCACAGCCAGCGCCCGGCCGGGGGCCGCCCTTCCACGAGCAGCAGCGTGGCCGCATCGTGGACGATCACGAGATCGGCGTCGAGCGGGAGTCGCCGCGCGTTGCCGGCGCACGTGGCGTGCAGGCGGGCCAGCATCGCCTCGGTCACCACCTGCTCGACGCCCGCCAGTCCCTTGCTCACCGCCGTGACGATGGCGTCGAAGTCGGCGCTGCCGAGCATGACCTCCCATGCTGTCTCGATGCCCAGGTCGTTCAGGATCGGCACGATCCGGTTCAGGATCTCGGCGGCGGCGCCGCCATAGCGGGACACGCTGACCTGGACGATGCGGCGCCCCCGCAGCCGTTCCGCGATGCGGAGCATGAAGTCCACCGAGCCACGCGGAGCCACCGCGCGGTAGTCGTCCAGCTTGCCGCCCATCCCGTTCACGCTCCGCCCTCCTCTTCCAGCGCCCGGTTGAGCGCGATGAGATGCCGCTCCCGGACCCGCTCGAGCGTGCCGGCGTACGGATCGATATGGCTCAGGCGCTCGGCGAGCTCATGGCGGCCGAGGGCCGTGTCGACCCATTCGGCGAAGTCGCCCCGCCCGCGCCCGAGCCGGTAGCGCGCCTCGATGATGTGGAAGAAGAGGGTGCTGGCATCGACCCCGGTGAGGGCGTCCCGGAACTCCCGGAGCGTCCGCACCTCGTGGCCCGTCGGGACGGGCACGAGGTGATACTGTAGGAATCGAAACGGCTCGCCCGCGCGGGATGGCGCGGCGGAGAGCTGCTGCAGGTGATGCTCGAGGGTGGAGACGAGCTCGGCACGGACGCCCTCGATGGAACCGAGCCGGAACGGATCGATGGCGGCGAGCCGCTCGGTGAGGCGCCGGTCGCGAAGCTCGATGTCCGCCCACAGCGCGAAGTCATTGGGATAGGCGTCCGGCTGCGGTGGGCGGTGCACCAGCAGCACGGAGGTGTGGCAGAAGATGGACTCGGCGGGCACGCGCCTGATCTCCTCGAGCAGCTCGCGCGCGTCGTGCGCCTCGTGAGGGAGCAGCTCGCAGACCTGGACGCATCCCTGGAAGACGAAGGGTTCAGCCGCGGGCATGACGGGAGGGTCTCTGATGGCGCCGACGGGTGATGGGAACGTCTCCATGCGAGTGCTGATGCTCACCCGCGAGTACCCGCCGCACGTCTACGGCGGCGCAGGCGTCGTCGTCGACCACCTGAGCCGCGCGCTCGCCGGCCGGGCTGGGGTCGAGGTGCGCTGCTTTGGTGGTGATGAGCGGTCCGAACACGGGCTGCGCGTGCGCGGCTATCCGTCCTGGGACCGGCTGGCCGAGAGCCCGCCGACAGGAACGGGCGACGCCCGCTATGCGCCGGCGCTCGAAGCCCTCTCGACCGACCTGCTCATGGCCCGCGACCGCGTGGACGCCGACGTCGTGCACTCGCATACCTGGTACGTGGCGTTGGCCGGACTCCTCGTTCGCACGCTCTCCGACATCCCGCTCGTGGTCACCCTCCACAGCCTCGAGCCCCTCCGGCCCTGGAAGGCGGAGCAGCTCGGCGCGGGGTACGCGGTGTCGCGATGGGCGGAGCGCGTGGCCGTGGAGAGTGCCGATCGGGTCATCGCCGTCTCGGGGCAGATGCGCGAGGACGTGCTGGCTCATTTCTCCGTCGACGCGGAGCGCGTCCGGGTTATTCACAACGGCGTGGACACCGGGGCCTTCCGCCGCACCGAGCGCCGGGACGCTCTGGACCGGTACAGCGTCCGCACCCCGTACGTCCTGTTCGTGGGGCGCATCAGCGAGCAGAAGGGGATCTTTCATCTCCTCGAGGCCGCTGCGGGACTGCCGGAGGACACCCAGCTCGTCCTGTGCGCCAGCAGCCCCGACACCAGGGAGCTGGAGGCGCGGCTCGGTGCTGCCGTGACGCAGCACCCCCGCGTGCGCTGGCTCAACGCCATGCTGCCCCGGGAGGACGTGGTGCAGCTCTACAGCCACGCCGCGCTCTTCGTCTGCCCGTCGGTGTACGAGCCCTTCGGGCTGATCAACCTCGAGGCGATGGCCTGCGGCACCCCGGTCGTCGCCACGGGCGTGGGGGGCATCCGCGAGGTGGTCGTCCACGACGAGACCGGCTAGCTCGTACCGCCCGCCGATCCCGCCGCCCTGGCCGCAGCGATGCGCGCCCTGCTCGCCCAGCCCGAGCGCGCCGCCGCCTTCGGCCGCGCCGGGCGCCGGCGCGTCGAGGCGCAGTTCAGCTGGGAGCGCATTGCTGAGCGAACGCTCGAGGTCTACCGGGAAGCGATCGCCGCTCATCGCTCGGCCTCCGCCAGATACCAGCCCACGCTCCACGGCGGCAGCTCCGCCCAGCCTTCCCGGCCGAGCCCAAGCGCGTAGAGCGACCGTCCCCACTCTGGTCGCGGCCCCACGTGAGGCACCGCCGCCGGGCCGAGGTTGGCGACGAGGCGCAGCACCCGCCGGACCGGGAATGTCCACTCGACCTCAAGCGCCGTCTCGCCGAGACGGCTCCAGCGCGCCCGCGGCGCGATAGGGTTCTGCAGCAATGGCACGATCTCGGCGTGCCGGATGCGGAGCAGCGCTCGGTGGAGGTCCAGCCACTCCCGATGCGCCGGCAGGTCGGCGAGGCTCCAGTCGAGCACCGACCGCTCCCAAGTCTCCAGTGCTTGCGGGTCGGGGATCCGTTCGCGCGCTCCCGCGTCGGCGAACTCGGGGAAGCGGGCGAACTCGCGCCGCCGGCCCTCCGCGACGGCCGGGCCGAAGTCCGGACCCAGGTCGCTGAAGAAGAGGAAGGGCACGGGGGCGGCCCATTCCTGGCCCATGAACAGCAAGGGGAGCGGCGGAGCGAGGCAGAGCACGGCCGTGGCCGCCCTCACTGCGTCCGGCCCCGCCAGTGCCGTGATGCGCTCGCCGAACGCGCGGTTGCCCACCTGATCGTGGTTCTGGAGAAAGCCGACGAAGGCGGTGGGTGGGAGGTCTCCGCTCGGCTCACCGCGCGGGCGGCCGCGGTAGCGCGAGTACTCGCCCTGGTAGACGAAGCCCTCGGCGAGGGCGCGACCGAGCGCCGGCGCCGCCGGCTCGTAGTCGGCATAGTAGCCGCCTCGCTCGCCCGTGAGCAGCGCGTGCAGGGCGTGGTGCACGTCGTCGTTCCACTGCGCACTGTAGAGCGGCGCGCCGTCGCGGGCGAGGAGGTGGGCCTCGTTGCCGTCGTTCTCGAGCACGAGGTGGACCTGCCGCTCGCCGCCGGGGCCCTTGGCCACGACCTGCGCCAGCTCGACGAGCACGTGCGAGCGGGACTCGTCGCTGATCGCATGGACCGCGTCCAGGCGAAGGCCGTCCATGTGGAACTCCTCGAGCCAGTAGAGGGCATTGTGGACCATGAAGGCCCGAACGATCTCGGAGCCCGCGTCGGCGAAGTTGATCGCCGCGCCCCACGGCGTCTGGCGGCGAGGGTCGAAGAAGGCGGGCGCGTAGCGGGGCAGGTAGTTGCCTTCGGGCCCGAAGTGGTTGTAGACCACGTCGAGGAACACCGCAAGGCCGCGGGCGTGGGCGGCGTCGACGAAGAGCTTGAGGTCTTCGGGGCGCCCATACCGGGCCGCGGGGGCGAACGGCAGGACGCCGTCGTATCCCCAGCTCCGGCAGCCGGGGAACTCGCCCACGGGCATCAGCTCGACCGCGGTGACGCCGAGCGCGGCCAGATGGTCGATCCGCTCGGCTGCGGCCGCAAAGGTTCCCGCGCGAGTGAAGGTTCCCACGTGCAGCTCGTAGAACACCAGCCGCTCGACCGCAACACCCTCCCACTCCGCGTCGGACCAGGAGTAGGCGAGCGGATCCACGACCTCGCTCGGACCATGCACGCCGTCGGGCTGAAAGCGCGAGGCCGGGTCGGGCACGAGGAACTCGCCGTCGATCTGATAGCGATAGCGCGTGCCGGGCGGCGCCTCGGGGGTTGCCAGCGCCGCCCAGCCCTGCGGATCGCGGGGCATGGGCAGGGCGCGCCTCCGCTCGTCCAGCCACAACGCCACGCTGTGGGCACCGGGAGCCCAGAGCCGGAAGCCGGTGACACCGTCGTCGCGGGCCTCGGCCCCGAACGGCATGCTTCGGGCGCGGCGGAGGGCGAGCGCCATGGTCAGTCGAGCCCGCGCGCGGCGGCGGTCATGGCGCCTCCGGCTCGAGCAGCGCCACCGGGAAGCTCGCGAAGAGCGCGGTCGCCGGCAGCGTCGGCGCGCCGCCGCGACGCTCCGTTTCGAGCACTCCGCCGGTGAGTCGATCGCGGAAGCGTCCCGCGAGAGCGTCGCTGCCGAGCGAGAGCCAGGTCTCGCCCCACGGTGGGGCGCCCAGGGCGAGGGCACCCGAAAATCCCGTCAGGCGAGCGGTGAGCCTCGGGACGGCCACGATGACGGCGCCGCCCGCCTTGGCGCGGGCGAAGCCGACGAGATGCTCGGCGCGCTCTCCGCAGGCCTCCAGCGGGAGGTACGTCCCCGCCTCGAACAGGGCCGGCCGCTCCCGCCTCAACGCGAGCCCGCGCCGGATCAGGTAGAGCTTCACCCGTCCGTCGGCCCAGCTCTCGAGCAGCAGGCCGCACAGCCCCGCCAGGTCATCGCCGCGGTCCGCGACGAGGGCATCCAGGGCCGTCAGGAGCGACTGGCGCCGGGCGAAGTCTACGGGGCGCCGGTTGTCGGGATCCACCAGCGAGAGATCCCAGAGCTCCGCCCCCTGGTAGATATCCGGCACCCCTGGAGCCCCGAGCTTGAGCAGGGTCTGGGCGAGCGAGTTGACCATGCCGTAGCGCGCGACCCGCTGCTGGAACGACAGGAACTCGTCGAGGAAGCGCCCGCTGGGAGCGAGGAGCCCCGTGACGAACTCCCGGGTCGCCGCGTCGTAGGCGGCATGCGGGTTGACCCAGCTTGTATTGGGCTTGGCCTCCTTGGTGGCCTTCTCCATGTACTCGCAGATGCGGGTCGTGAACGCCCCAAGGTCCGGCTGCGGCTCCGCCGGCCAGGCGCCGACCAGCGTCTGGTAGAGCAGATACTCGTCGTTGCGGTCCGGCGCGGCCTGCCCGTCGACCTCCCGCTTCCACCGCTTCCCGATGGCGCGCCAGCGGCGGGCGCAGACGCCCCACTCGGCGGGGATCTCCGAGAGCACGCTGATACGCGCGCGCACGTCTTCGCCCCGCTTGGTGTCGTGCGTGGATGTGGCCAGCAGCGACTGCGGCCAGCGCGCCCGGCGCCTCGCTTTCTTCTCGTGGAAGGCCGGCACGGGCTCGCCGAACCGGGCCGGATCGCTTCCGACCTCGTTCAGCGAGACGAGCCGGTTGTAGATGTACAGCGCCGTGTCTTCGACGCCCTTGGCCGTCACGGGGCCCGTGGTCTGCTGGAAGCGCATCACGAAGTGATGGCGCCCGTCGTCGCCGCCGGCCCCCCCCGGGGGCTCCCGCAGCAGGAGAATGTCGTGGACGAAATCGAAGATGGACACGTTCACCGTCGGATTGTGCCGCTTGGCTTCCGCCACGGCGCGCTCGACGAACGCGAGGTCGCGCGGGCTCATCTCGGGCCCTTCGTCGCCGATGTACGTCCGGTACACGGGGAAGCAGGCGATGACCTCGCGCAGCGCGCGGATCAGGCTGTGCAGGGTGAAGTCGCGCGCGTGCCGCCGCCTCTCGGAGATCCGGTCGAGATGGTGACCGAGCTGATTGACCTCGCTCGCCATCGACACCTGCATGATCAGCCGCTTGGCCGCATAGGCGATGTCGGCCATGGGCGGGGCGGCCCCGGCGAAGCGGGTGTAGAGCCCCGTCATCTGCCGGACGTGGCCGCGGTCCACGAAGAGGCCGTTGACGGATCCGAGGAAATCGTAGCCTGTCGTGCCCGCGACGCGCCACCACTCGGGCAGGCGCTCGTCGGCCATGAGGATCTTCTCGCCGACGAGCCAGAGGGGCCGCGCGGCAGGCGCCGCCGGATCCGCCGCCACCTCCCTATAGCGTGCGAGAAGCGCCTCCGCTGCCTGGCCCGGTAGGCCGGGCGCCAGGCGGCGGGCGGCGCGCCGAGGAGGGCCTCTTCCTGCAGCCGGCGAAAGTACTCGCCCGGGGCGTAGAGACCGTCGGGATGATCCACGCGGAGTCCCGTCACCGCGCCGTCGCCGACGAGGCGAGAGACCAGCCGGTGGCTCGCGTCGAAGACCTCGCGGAACTCCGTCCGGATGGCGGCCAGGTGATTGACGTCGAAGAAGCGGCGGTAGTTGACCTCGTCGCCGGCCACCCGCCAGTCGGCAAGGCGGTAGGCCTGCGCCGAGAGCAGGCGGTCGAGCAGATCGAAACTCGCCGGATCGCCAGACGTCCCATTGAAAAGCCGGACATTGTCGTCGAGGAACTCGCGGATTTCGGTCGACTCCTTGACCAGGGCCGCCAGCCGGCGCTTGATAATCTCCTTCTCGCGGAGCCGCTCCTCGGAGCGCGCAAGATCCGTCTCCATCTGCGCGGGCAGGTGTTCGAGCACCGTGAGGATACTCTGGAGCTCCCGCAGGTGCGGATCCTCGGGCGACAGGCGCGCGCCGAGCGTCTCGAGACGGTAGGAAAGTACCTGCGCGTACGAGTCGGGCGCGACGAGCAGGCGCTCCCCCGCATAGAGCACGACGAACGCCCCCTCGGAGAACTCGAGCCGGAGCTGCTGGGACTCCAGCATGCGGCCGTACTGGTCGGGCAGGACCGACAGCAGGACCTTGCCGTAGAGCTCGGGCTTCACCGGCGCCCAGTCGATGTCGAAGAACCTCGCGTAGGGGGACGACGGCCCGTTCTCGAGCACGTCGGTCCACCAGGGATTCGCGTCCCCGACGATGCCCATGAGATTGGGGACGATATCCAGGATCACCCCGATCTCGTGCGCGCCGAGCGTCCCCGCCATCTGGGCGAACGTCGTCTCGCTGCCGACCTCGGGATTGAAGGCGCTGTGGTCGGTGACGTCGTACCCTTGGGAGCTGCCGGGGCCGGACTTGAAGCAGGGCGAGAGATAGGCGTCGCTCACCCCGAGCGCGGCCAGGTATGGAGCCAGCGCGCCGACGTCCTCGAAGCGCAGCGCCGGTCCGAGCTGGAGCCGGTACGTCGCGCGCCGCGGGCGCGCGAGCGCCGCGACGCCCTGCTCGAGCAGGGCGTCGAGGTCCGTCACGGCGGCGCCGGCATCATGGCCCGACCGGGGGCCGGGGCGCTCTCGATCCGGGGCTCTCACAGGTGCGTGAGCGTCTCGCTCGGGTGAGGATCGTGGCGGAGCCGGCGCTCCAGGATCTGTCGGGCCAGCGCGCGCCCCCCGAGGCCGAAGGCCAGGGCCAGAGCCAGGATCAGCCCGCCGAACGTGATGCCGAAGGCGACCAGCACCATCTCCTTGCCGATGCCGAGGTGGGTGACCGCCGTGGCGCTGGCGAAGAGCAGCACTCCCCAGCGCACCGCGCGGGCCAGGAGCCGCGCCTCCGGCACTCCGGCGTTGACCGCCGCGATCAGCGCGCCTTCGCCGAGGAAGTTTGCCACGAGCCAGCCGACGAGGAAGATGACGGCGGCGCCGACGGCCCTGGGCACCCAGGCGAAGACGAAATCCGTGACCCGGCCCGCGCCGGGAATGGCGAGGGCATCCACGGCAAGGGTCAGGAAGAGGACGAAGATCGCCCAGAACACCATAACCGAGAGCAGCTGGGAGGGGGACCGGCGAAGACCCGCGCGCGTGATCGGGGATACGAGTCCCCAGGTCTCGGCGCGCTGGTCGAAGGCCACCGCCCGGGCGAGCCGCTTCAGCAGCAGGGCGGCGACCCAGGCGGCGACGAGTCCTACGGCCGCCAGCGTCAGCATGGCGAGGATGCTCGGCAGCACCGCCACCAGCCGCGTGTTGAGATCCCGCAGAGCCGCCCAGACGAGACCGCTCCACATCTCTGCCATGGTCGTGCCTCCTTCAGCTCCGCCGCACCCGACGGCATGTCGCGCGTGGGCTACCGGGGTGTCGGAGTTCCGGTCCATCAGGGCCGTCCGGCCCCGCCTCGAGTAGCGGCATCGACCGGGTACGCCACGGCTCGAGGCGAGCCGGGAGCCGGCCCGCACCTCGAGTATCAGGATACTCCCGCTCGGGCGGGCCTCCAGGCTTCTGTTCCCGGGCCGTGATGGGCGCTACCCTGGCCGCCTCATGGCTCGGACCCGCCGGCTGTTCGCCCTGGTACTGGGATTTGCTAGTGTGGTCCTCATGACCACCTGCGCGTCCTCGCCTCACGTGCCTCCGTCGGCGCGCGCCGACCTCGCGTCGGGTCTGGTGGCCCGGGCGATCGAGAAGACCGGCGCTCGCGGAGTTTCGGTCGCGCCCCCCAGCCCGCATTCAAGATGACGGGGATGAGCCTGCGGGAGTTGGCTCGACGCGGGCGAGGATGACCGGGGTGTCGCTTGTGACCAATCGTCGAGCGCTGCCGGAGAAACGCTGCCCTTGGGGGCGAGCACGGAGCCGGTGAGGCAGATGGGTGGCACCGTCATGGCCTTTTGATTTGCCAGGACCGTGCCAATCCGGAGCCTCACGCTAGGCTCGCTTGAAGGAGGGCCCGAACGGTCACCATCGAAACAGCCGTGCCATTGTCCGACCATTCGCCGGAGACGCTCGAGCGGGCGATCAAAGAGGCGCTGGACACCACCGTGCAGGGCGCCACGGCCATGGGCTTCAGCTGGCTCCGTCTCGATGGCGCACGGGTTCTCGAAGATACGGTCATCGTCCGGATGGTCGCGAGCGATGACGACTCCGAGGACACCCCCGACGACGAAGACCTGAGCGTGAGCGACCCGCTCGACCCTGCCTCGGGCGGGTTTCTGACCCGTCCCTAAACGGAGGCCGCCTGCGGCTTGGAGCCCCCGGCCGGAACCTGGTAGAGGTACTCGCGCAGGTGCTGGACCTCTTCGTCCCTGTCGTGGATGGTCGCGCGCATCAGGTCCCGGACCGAGATCATGGACAGCATCCCCGACCCGCTCGTCACGAGCAGGTGGCGGATACCGGCCTCGTCCATGGCGCGCATGGCAGACTCGTAGTCCATCTCCGCGTCAGCCGTGATCACGCACCCGGTCATGACCTCGCCGAGCGGTGTCCGGACAGGGTCCAGGCCCTGATACAGCACGCGTCGAACCACGTCACGCTCGGAGAAGACGCCCGCGAGCCGGGTGCCGTCCAGCACGATCACGATCCCGACATTGTGGTCGGCCATGAGCCGGACCGCCTCCGACACCATGGCCTTTTTCTGTACCGTGAAGAGAAAGCCGGATCGCATGAGGTCACGCAGCGTCTTCATCGCTCATCCTCCTGGAGACTGCGGGGCTGGAGACTGCAGGGCTCGAGATTGCAGGGCTGGACACCGCAGGGGTTGAGACCGCCAGGGTCCCGGCGGGCTCCTCGGGGATGCGGGACAGCTCCCCCAGGAGCAGCCCGGCCCAGCGGTAGATGTTGTGCTCCCGCACCGTCTGGTGCATCCGGCCCATGCGGGCGCGCTGCTCGGCGCCCGGCATCTCGACGGCGCGGCGGATGGCGTCGGCCACGCCGTCGAGGTCATAGGGATTGACGAGCAGCGCGTCGCGGAGCTCCGACGCCGCCCCCGTGAACTGGCTCAGGATGAGAGCGCCCCCCCCGTCCTCACGGACCGAGACGAACTCCTTGGCGACCAGATTCATGCCGTCGTGGAGCGACGTGACCATGCAGAAGTCGGCGTGGCGGTAGAAGGGCCAGATCTCCCGGTGGTCGTGGTGCCGCTTGAGGTAGAGC
The DNA here is from genome assembly GCA_030647435.1 of Candidatus Rokuibacteriota bacterium. Classification (NCBI taxonomy): domain Bacteria; phylum Candidatus Rokuibacteriota; species Candidatus Rokuibacteriota bacterium. The sequence goes on along the minus strand of JAUSJX010000083.1, from coordinate 24,274 downwards.
ACCGGCCGCCATTTCCTCGTGGCGAAGCGCGTATTGACGTCGCGCACGGCGGCATCCACCTCGGCGTCGATCTCCTGATAGCGCGCAATGCTCGAGCGGCTCGGCGCCGCCAGCTGGACGAAGACGAGGCGTTCCTGGTACTCGGGAGAGCGCTCGAGGAACCGCCCGATGGCCCGGATGCGCTCGGGCAGGCCCTTGGTGTAGTCGAGCCGCTCGACGCCGACCCCCAGGAACTCGCAGGAGATGCCGAGCCCGCGCAGGAGGTCCGCGCGGGAGACGTTCGGCGGGTTGGCGACGAAGTTGGGCGCCACGCTGATCGGAAACGGCTTGACGAGCGTCGTCCGCTGTCCGCGGGTGACGGCGAACTGCTCCCACTCGACGCGCGCCTCGATGGCCCGCTCGACGGTCTCGAGGAAGTTGTTGCAGTAGTACTGCGTATGGAAGCCCACGAGGTCGGCGCCGAGCATGCCCAGCAGCAGCTCATGCTGCCATGGGCAGATGCCGAAGGCCTCGGCATTGGGCCAGGGAATGTGCCAGAAGATCACGACGCGGGCATCCGGACGCTCACGCTTGATGAGCGCCGGCAAGAGCGCGAAGTGGTAGTCCTGAATGAGAACGAGCGGCGCATCCACGTCCGCCACCTCCTCGAGGATGGCCGCGGCGAACTTCTCGTTGACCGCCGTATAGTGCGCCCAGTCCTCGGGACGGAACTGCGGGCGGGTGTGCACGAGGTGGCAGAGGGGCCACAGCCCCTCGTTGGCGAAGCCGGAGTAGTAGCCCGCCTCCTCCTCCTTGGTGAGCCAGAGCCGGCGCAGCGTGTAGCGAGGATCGTCCGGCGGCAGCCCGAGCCGGCCCGCCTCGTCCGCCGTTTCGCGGTCCGCGTCGCCGCTGCCCTGCGCCACCCAGACGCCGCCGCAGGCGCGCATCACGGGCTCCATGGCCGTCACGAGCCCGGAGGCCGGGTGCTCCGTCTGGATCCTGCCGTCCTTCCAGACATGGCTCAAGGGCTCCCGGTTCGAGACGACGAAAAGCGGGGAGCCTCCCAGCCGCAGCTTGACGAACTGCTTCAGGCGCTCCTCGGTCCAGAGCGTTTCGCCCGACAGCCGGAGCGCCGCCTCTTCTTCCGCCGCCGCCTGCGCGCGGTGGAAGCTCTTCGCCAGGACCGAGACTTCGCGCGCCATGGGACCGAAGAGCCTGGAGTCCGAGAGCTCGAGCGGGCTCGCGGGGGCGCCGCGGCGGAGATCCTTGGTCCAGCGGGCCATGCTGGCCAGCGGCTGAATCACGCTCATGCGAACGATCAGGAGCGCGATCCCCGAGAGGACGACCACGAGCACCAGGAAGCGGAGCCCGTTGTTCTGCCAGATCCGCCACTGGGCCTCGACCAGAGGCCGTGCGTCGAGCACGACGAGCACCACGCCGATGTTGCGCTCGTCGCGCAGCACGGGGCTCGCATACACATAGAAAGAGCGGCCGTCCACGAGAGCGAGCCCGCGCCGCGTCTCCCCGCTGTTGAGCGCCGCCACCCCATCCGGAAATACCTGCGGGACCACGGGGCCGATGTCCGGCGTCGCGGCCTGGACCGTCCCGGCGCGGTCTAGGAAGGCCACACCCTGGCCCCGCCGGCCGAACTTGGCGGCGAGCCGCTCGAGCGTGGGCCGGCCTCCCCGGGCGAGGGCCGGCTCCGCGGCCTCCTTCAACCCCTCGCCGAGCGCCGCAGCGCGGCGCTCCATGTCGTCGAACAGGTGCCGCCGCTCCTCGACAACTTGGAGATACGTGAAGCCGCCTGTAACGACGAGAGCCGCGAGCCAGATGGCTCCCACGAGACGCGCCGCGATGCTCATGGCACGGGCCGCCACCCGACCACGGTCGCCAGGCGCTCGATCAGCTCGTGAACGGCGTCTACGTCGTCGAGCCGGTAGGTGGCGCGGGAGACGATGTCCGGGGGGCCCACGCGCACCGTGATGGCCTGCCCCAGGAGCGCCTCGAAGGCCAGCTCATCGGTCCAGTCGTCGCCCATGTAGACGGAGAGCATGGGTTTCGGAAGTGTCTGGAGCGCCCAGTCGCGAATCTGCTTGGCGCAGTGCCCCTTGCTCCAGGCCACCTGCGGCAGGATCTCGATGGCCTTGGTGCCGTGGAAGATCTTGAGCCGCCCCCCCTCGCGCGCGAGGGCCTGCTCCAGCTCGACCGCGACCAGGCGCCGCGCCTCGTCCGGCACGTCGCGGTAGTGGACGGTGATGCAGAGACGCTTGGGCTCGACCCGCACGCCGTCGATCCCCGCGACCCGCTGCGCGAGCTCCTCGCCGACCGCCTGCACTGTCCGCTGCTGCGCGACCGCCTCCGGATGACTGAACGCGATGCCGGGCCCGTCGACCTGAAGGCCATGGCAGCCCGCGTAGACCGCGCCGGCGACGCCGACGCGCGCAGTCACATCGCCGAGATCTCGCCCGGAGACGATAGCCAGGCGGACCTGCGGCGCCCGGGCCAGCGCGGAGAGCTGTCGCTGCACTCGCTGCCCGAGCCAGGCTTCGGCCGGGTTCGGCACGTGCGGCGTCAGCGTGCCGTCATAGTCGGTCATGAACAGGAGACTGCGGCCGTCGCCCAGCCATTCCCCTATCCGATCCGTGAGTACTTTGGCGTCTTCGACCAGACCGTTGTGCATACGGTGTCCATGCGCAAGGCCCGTGCCACCGCCCGTCATCACGCCATGGCACGGCAACCACGGCGTGACGCGGACTTAGACGTCTTCGCCGGCGTGGCGCGTGGAGAGCGGGAGGTAAGAGTTACCCAGGGTGGGGGAAGGCTTACACGGAGCCCGCCGGCGCCGGGTCAACGCGGGCGTCTGGCCAGCTCGTCCGCCAAAAGGTACGCCTTGTCGGCCAGGGTGAAGGCACGCTGGACGTCCTGCGCTTGGAGCGCCTCGCGCGCCTTGTCGAGGAAGCTCTGGACGGTCTGCAGGCTGTCCTGCTGACCGGACGCGAGCTTCGCCTGATCGATCTGGCGCAGACGCTGCTCGGCGCCGTCGATGCGCTGCTGGGTCTCGGCGCGGAGCCTCTGCTCATCCACTGCGCTCAGCACGGGCGAGAGCACAGGCGGCGGCGCGTCAGCGGGGACCGGAGGCGGCGCAGGCGCCGGCGTGCCGGGACGCGGCGGCGCCGCGTGCGGTGGGCTCGATGTCGGCGGGGGCGCGGCTCGCCTCGCGCGCTCCTCCGGCTGCTCGGCCCCGGCGGGCGGGGTCGAAGGCGCGAACCAGCTCTTGATCGTCGCGCAGCCCGTAAGGCCCAGGCACGCCGCGACAACGAGCAGCGCGAGTCTCATCGCGCTCCCCTCAATGGCAGCCGGACCGTCATGGTCGTGCCCCGGCCGAGCTCGCTCCGCACGTCGATCGAGCCGTCGTGCATCTGCACGATGCGGTAGACGACCGAGAGCCCGATGCCGGTGCCGTCGGGCCTGGTCGTGTAATACAGCGTGAAGATGCGCTCGACGTCGTCGGGCGCGATGCCCACGCCCTCGTCCGTCACCTCGAGGCAGAGCGTGGTGCCCTCGACCCGGGCCCCGACCGTGACGAAGCCGCCGCGCGGCATGGCCTGGCAGGCGTTCTGGATGAGGTTGAGCAAGGCCTGCCGGAGAAGCTCTTCGTCGGCCTCGATGGTGGGCAGCCCCGGCGCCACCTCGACGGCAAAGCGGATCCCCTGGCTCTGCCACTCGGCCTCGACGAGCACCACGGCGCTCTGGACGAGCGTCGCGACCTCGATGGCCTTGAGCTCCAGCTCGTGCGGCCGCATGAAGCGCAGGAAACCCTGCACGACGCGGTCGAGACGCCGGATCTCGCTGCCGATCACCTCCAGGCTCTGCTGCACCTCCTGGGAAGGTGCGTCCAGCCGCTCCTTGAGAAGCTCGAGATGGATCATCATCGCGTTGAGCGGATTCTTGACCTCGTGGGCCACCCCCGAGGTCAGGCGGCCGAGCGCCGCCAGCCGCTGGGAGTAGCTCACGAGTGACTGGACGGTCACGTGGGCGCGCTCGGAGAGCATGGCCACGCGGGCCGGCTCGAGCTGCTGCCCCAGCCGTTGGAGGTCCGCGGACAGCTCCTGGAACTCGTCGTGCGCTACTCTGGACGGCGCGATCTCGAACTCGCCGCGGGCGAGCCGCCCGACCTCCCGCGTCAGCGAGCGCAGGGGCTTCAGCATCAGCCGCGCGAGGGCCCAGGCCACGAGCCACGCCAGCGGCAGGGCCAGCGCGGCCAGCGTCAGGCTCTGGCGCAGGGCCGAGTTGAGCTCGCGCCTGAGGAGCGTCGTGCTGAGTCCCAGCCGAATGCTCCCGAAGGGCTCGCCGTTCAGGTTCATCGGCAGCACGACCTCGTACGTCTGCCCGGCGCGATAGAGGGTGAGAAAGCGCGAGGCGGCGTTCTCCTTCAGGAGCGCGTCGAGGCTTGGGTAGACCGGCGCCACGGTCCCCTCCCGCGGCCGCTCCGTGTGCACGATGACCCGCCCGGCGCGGTCGGCGATCAGCACGTACAGCAGGTGTGGCGAGTAGCCGACGCTGGCATCAAGGAAGCCGCGGAGCTCGCCGTCCCGCCGCAGCAATTCATTCGGGGCCCGCCGCGACCCCCGCAGGATCGAGCGGCTGCTCTGGGCGTAGATCTGCCGCGCCACGAGCTGGACCTGGCGCCCCGCCTCCTCCACTATCACGCGGGTGAGCTGGGCGAGGTGCACAGCCGTGGTCACCGCCACCAGGGTCAGCGCGACCAGGCTGACCGCGACCGCTTCCTTGAAGCGGATCCCCAGCCGGAGCCTCATGGGCCGCCGTACGCCTTGAGCTTGTTATGCAGCGTCTTGAGGCTGATACCCAGAACCTGAGCGGCCCGCGTCTTGTTGTTGTCCTGGGCGGCAAGCGTGCGCAGGATCAGCTGCTTTTCCGCTTCATCCAGGCTCGTCCCGATGGGCACGGCCAAGTCGTTCCCGGACACCGCCGAGGGATGCTCGGGGAGCGGGGCGGCCGCCCGCGGGCTGGCGCTGCCGGACGGATCAGCCAGGTGCCTGAGGCCGATCCGCCCCTCGCCGCAGACGATGACCGCCCGCTCGAGGGTGTTCCTCAGCTCGCGCACGTTGCCGGGCCACGGGGCCGCCTCGAGCGCCGCCTGCGCCGCCTGGTCGACGCCGCCGATGCGCCTGTCGTACTTGGCGTTGAACTCCTCGACGAAGGCCTGGATGAGGAGCGGGATGTCCTCGCGCCGGTCGCGGAGCGGCGGCAGCGCAAGGCTGACCACGTTCAGGCGGTAGTACAGGTCCTCGCGAAGCGTGCCATCTCGCAGCGCCTTTTGTGGGTCCTTGTTCGTGGCCGCCAGCACGCGCACGTCCATCTTGACCTCGGCGCGGCCGCCCAGGCGCCTGACCACGCTGGTCTCGAGGATCCGAAGGAACTTGGCCTGCATCGCCGGGTTCATCTCGGCGATCTCGTCGAGGAAGAGCGTCCCCTGGTGCGCGAGCTCGAAGCAGCCGGCCCGGCGCTCGAGCGCGCCCGTGAAGGCGCCCTTCTCATGGCCGAAGATCTCGCTCTCGAGGAGCGTCTCGGGAATGGCCGCGCAGTTGACCGCGACGAATGGCGCCTGCGCCCGCGGCGACAGCTCGTGGATGGTCCGCGCCACCAGCTCCTTGCCCGTGCCGCTCTCCCCCGAGATCAGGACCGGCGCCGGCGTGGGCGCCGCCATCTCGATCATCCGGTAGAGCGCCTGCATCGCGGGCCCGGTGCCCACCAGCCGCCCCATACCCATGACTTGGCGGAGCTGACGGCGCAGGAGCGCGACCTCGCGCAGGGCCTCGCTGCTGGAGGCGGCCTTGGGAATGAGCAGCTTGAGGCGCGCCACCTCCACGGGCTTGGTCAGGTAGTCGTAGGCGCCGTCCTTCATGGCGGCCACGGCGGTCTCGATACTGCCCTGCCCTGTTAAAAGGATGACGGCGGCAAAGGGCGCTTCCTCGCGCAGCGCCTTGAGGAGAGCGTGGCCGTCGAGACGGGGCATGACGAGGTCGGTGATGACCACTGACGGCAGGCCGGCGACGGCCTTTTCGAGGGCTTCCTGCCCGTCGGCGGCTTCCTCGACGGCGTAGCCCCAGCCCGAGAGGAGAGACACCAGCCCCCTCCGCGCGGCGGTCTCGTCATCAACTACCAGTATCTTGAGGCTCATGGGATTTATCTCGCCCCCAAAGGTGCGGTGACACCCCGAGTGCAGTCGAACCGCTTACATAGGCTGTGCCAAACCGGGATGGCAGTCAAGTGCAGGCAACCGCGGGAACCAGGCTCGCGGAGGCCTCCACCGGTCTCGCAGCCGCGGGCGTCGAGTAACGCTTACACGGCCCCGCGTAAAGATTACGCGGTCGCCGGCCGCGACGTGCCCGCCATCGACCCTCTCGACGGCGAAAGCCTGCGGTCCAGTGCTGGCGCATATGTTGCATTCCGAGCGGACGACCTCAATCGTCCTCAACCCTGGAGAAGGAGGTCAGAATGCTGCAGATGACAAGGATCGCCGTGCTGCTACCTGCCGTGCTCATGGTCGTCTCAGGCTGCGCGAGTCGGGACTGGGTCCGCGATCTCATGGGCAAGAAGGAAGCCGAGATCGGCGAGCGGATGGACGGGCTCAGCGGGCAGATCAAGACCACCGAGACGAATCTCGGCGAGACTACCCGGCTCACGCGCGACGCCGGTGAGCGCGCCGACGGCGCCATGGCCAAGGCCGGCGGCGTGGACAGCCGCCTCACGCGCCTCTGGTCGAACCGCTACAACCAGAAGACGGTGGACACAGTCGAGATCTACTTCGGGTTCGACCAGGCCGACCTCTCCGACGGGGCCCAGACCGCCCTCCTCACCGTAGTCAAGGAGCTGGAAGCGAGCCCGACGCTCGTGGTCAAGCTCGGCGGCTTCACCGACCCCAAGGGCACCAAGAGCTACAACTACACGCTCGCCCAGCGCCGTGTCGAGGCCGTCCGCCGCTTCCTCGCGGACAAGGGCGTGCAGCTCTCTCGCGTGCAGGCCATCGGCATGGGCCCGCTCGGCGACCGCGGCACTCCCGACGAGAAGAAGCGCCGGGTGACCGTCACGCTGATGACCGACGTTGAGTAGCAGCGCGCTGGCGTCGGGCGCCGGCATGCGCGAGAACCCGTGAGCGTCGAGAACGACAGGTGACGTAGGGGTCCCACTCAGGGCGGGCGCGGTACCTCTTCACACCGCGCCCGCCGTCCCTCCCGCCATCACGGCGGCGTCACGGGGCGAGGTCTATGTCAGCGCGTGTGGCATCCCATCCGCGATTCGATCGTGATCACATCTTCCTTTTCTCGTCTACTTCGCGCTCAGCTGAATCGCTGAAGAGCCGCGTGAAGAACGTCTTCACGCTGTGACCGAAGGACACCGCGCCGTCGCGGACATTGTTCCATGCGCTCTTGGCGGCCGGCTTGGCGGCCTCGCCGGCCTCCTTGATCTTCTCCCCCGCGACCTCGGCGCCGCCAACGACCGTCTTGCCAACGCCCTTGGCGGTATCCACTACGCCCTCGCCGACCTGCTTGGCTCCGCTCTCGACCTGCTTGGCGCCCTGCTTCACCTTCGAGTCATCGGCCGCCCGAGCCAGCTCCGCCCCGAGCAGTCCCAGCATCAACAGCACGGAGGCGAAACTTGCCAGCATCTTCAGCATCGCGCATCCCTCCTTGGTCCTATGAGCCGGCCGCCGCAGGGTGCGTGACCATCACGAGGCTCGCAAGGTTGTCAGAAGCCGTGTCCACCAGCTCGACGACGACGAAGTCTCCGATCCTGAGATCCGTCGCGTGGATCGGCGTCGTGGTGAACGTGTCGGTCAGATCCCTGAACATCTCGTTGCGCTCGGACAGGACGAACTGCGTGTCGGTGGTGATGCGGATCTTGAGCATACGCCGCTGCCCATTGATCCAATACTCCTCGAGGGTCAAGGTGCCGGCGGAAGCATCCACCACCAGCACGGTGCCGGCGTGGCGGACGCCGGCCGGCGAGGCCGCCGGGAACAGCCAGACGAGACTCGCCAGGGAGAGCGTGATCAGGACGAAGCGCAGTGGCGCTCGACTAAGCATGGTTGGCTCCTTTCACGACCGCGGCATCCGGGCCCCCTGCTGCGAGCCTGCCGGGACGCTGAACTCGGCTTGGTTGGCTCGGAGCCTGCGGGCGAGCTCCTGGTACGAGCCGGTCCGCATGATCCGGTCGAACTGGGTCCGGTAGTTGGCGATCAGGCTGACCCCCTCGACGAAGACGTCGTAGACCAGCCAGCGGTCGCCGTGCCGGAGAAGACGGTACTCGATCGGAATCTCGGTGCCCTGCTTCGTGATGAACTTGGTCTTGACGGTCGCCAGCTCGCCCTCGATGGAGTCGCCCGTGTAGACGATCGGCTCCCCACTGTATCGCTCGATCTTCACGAGGTAGGCCCGCTCGAGCAGATCGGTGAAGAGGGACACGAACTCGCGCTGCTCGGCGGCGCTCAAGTTCTGCCAGTGACGGCCGAGCGCGCGCTTGGCGGTTTCCGGGAAGTCGAAGATGGACTCAGCTTCCTTGCGGATCGCGGCCCGGCGCTCGGCCGCCATGGAGTCCGGCTTGAGCCTCGGGTCCCGGAGGATCCGGATCACCTGGTCGACAGGGGCCTTGAGCTGGTCTGTCGGCGCTCCGGCCGACGCCGGCGGCGGGAAGAGGCACGCGCAGGCGAGCGGAAGCAGGGCCACGACGACTCGGATGAGTCGGACCGATCGGGTCAGGTCAACTCGTGATAGGGCCACGTTATATCCCCATGATCTGGACGTGCATCTGCCGTGGGCGCGGGCCGTCCCATTCCGCGAGGATGATGGCCTGGGACCCGGCCAGCAGAAGCTCGCTGTCCGTGACGCCGACGGCGACTCCGTGCCCCAGGATGGTCGCGCGCAAGTGCGCCGCGGCGTTGCCCCGCTCGCAGTCCGAGAGTCGCGGATCGTTATGCTTGTATGGAGCGTCGTCATCCACCAGGCGGCCGATCAGCCGCACCAGGTGGTCGACCAGCTCGGGCCGGGGCTCGTCGATGACCACCGCGCAGGTCGTGTGCAGGCAGTTGGCGATGACGAGCCCGTTCGACACGCCGGCGCCGTGGAGGGCGCCCCGCACCTGGGGCGTCACGTCGATCGCCTGCCGGTGCGTCGCGCTGGAGACCGCGAAGGTCTGCCGCACGACCTTCAACCCGCCCCGCCGGTCCACGATGGTCGCTGTCACGGCGTCGTCCCCCCCTCCGGCTTTGCGAGTGCGCGGGCCAACACGCTCTTGAGGCGCCCGACGTCTACCGGCTTCGCGAGATACGCGTAGGCTCCCTGCTGCCTCGCGCGCAAGAGCGTGTCAAGGCCCCCCTGCCCTGTCAGGACGATGACGGGCATCCCGGGTCTCTCGATTCGGAGCGCGCCCAGGAGCTCGAGCCCGTCCATCATGGGCATGACCACGTCCATGATGACCGCCTTGGGCTTGGCCGCCGAGATCTTCTGCAGTGCAACCCGTCCGTCCGAGGCGGTCTCTACCTCATATCCCCAGTTCGCTAGCAGCACGCGCAGTCCCTCCAGTGAGGAGGGGTCGTCATCCGCGACTAAGATCCGCTGGGCCATGTGCCTGGGCCACGACGGCTCTGGACCGAGGCCGCTCTCAGGCGGCCCGCCCGAGGCGCGCCGGTGTGACAGCAATCCGGTCCTGGAGACAACAGCTCTTGCCGATGCTGTCGGCTTCCCGGAGGACCAGGGTGATGGCAGCCTGCCGGAGCGCCGGCCGCGGGACTGAGCCGCTGAGCTCGATCATCACGGGGCCGCGTCGCCACAGGGGGCATCCGGACGGTGGGCGTCAGGGGCAGACCGGACAGCGACGGCTCGACCATCAACGCGTCGGAGATTTTCGCCTGGAGCACAACCGCCTCCTCCTTCCGCTTTCGGCTCCGGTCGTAGAGCTTCACCGCGCTCCACACGATCAGCACAAGCAGAACCACGGCCGCGACCGGCATGAGGCCCGCGTCGACGGCGCCGACGTCTGGCGTCGAGCCCGGCGTCATTGCCGCGAAAGGCGCCGCGCCGAGGGATTGCTGCGCTCGCATCCGCAGGCCGGGGCCCGGAAGTCTCGAGAAGAAGAACTGCACGATCGGTCTCATCGTGGCCACCTCCTGGACGACACCTTGATGCATCGCCTTGGTGCATCGGCCGTGCCACCCTACAGCCAGGGGCCTCAACGCGGAACACAATCATTCATTCAAGCCCGCATCTGGCCGATGGGCGCCCGAGCACGCGCCCCCCCCGATCCGGTCACTCCTTCCGAGGGCGGGTAAAGTTTGCACGGCGCCCGCCGGATCAACTCCCGGCCGTCTCAGCGGCCTCGCACCGCCAGCGCCGAGCTTTGTTCTGAAGGGTCTTGGGGGTCGTGCCGAGAATCGCGGCGGCGCGCGTCTTGTTGTTCTTCACGGATTCCAGCGTTCTCTGGATGAGCTCGCGCTCGCCCTGCTCGGGCGTCGTGCCCAGCGGTAAGATGACCGCGTCGGTCGAAGCGGGCTTCGTCGTGGGGGTGAGGCGAACGGCAGGCTCTCGGACGTGATCAAATCCCCCACGCTGCCGACCACGGCGCGCTCGATGATATTCCGCAGCTCGCGGACGTTCCCGGGCCAGCCATGCTCGCGCAAACGTGCCAGGGTGGCGTCGTCCACGGGCTTCACCTGCCGCTTGTACTCCTCGTTGAATTCGGTGATGAAGGCGTCGATGAGGAGGTCGAGGTCCTCGAGGCGCCGCCGGAGCGGAGGCAGGGAGATATTGAGGACGTTGATTCGGTAGTACAGGTCCTCCCGCAGAGCCTTGTCCTGCACCGCCTGCGCGGCGTCCCGGTTCGTCGCCGCCACGACCCGGACGTCGACTGACAGCTCGCCCTTCGCGCCGAGGCGCCGGATGACGCCGTCCTGGAGCACGCGCAGGTATTTCGCTTGGAGCGCGAGGCTCATCTCCGTGATCTCGTCCAGGAAGATCGTGCCCGCGGTCGCCAGCTCGAAGTAGCCGGCCCGTCGCTCGAGCGCTCCCGTGAAGGCGCCCTTCTCGTGGCCGAACAGCTCACTCTCCAGGAGCGTCTCGGGAATCGCTGAACAGTTCACCGCCACGAAGGGGCCTTTTGCACGCGTGGACATCTCGTGAATCGTGCGGGCGACCAGCTCCTTGCCCGTGCCGGTCTCTCCGGAGATGAGGACCGGGGCCGAGCTCGCCGAGGCCAGCTCGATGAAGCGGTACACCTCCTGCATGGCAGGACTCGTCCCCAGCAGCGCGCCGAAGCCTCGGCTCTCCCTCAGCTGCCGCCTCAGCAAGGTCACTTCGCGAAGCACCGTGACCCGATCGACGGCTTTCTCCAGGAGCACGCGGAGGCGTTTCGGCTCCACGGGCTTGGTCAGATAGTCGTACGCGCCGTCCTTCATCGCCGCGACCGCGCTCTCGACGGTGGCGTGCCCCGTGAGGAAGATGACGACGGCGTCGGGCACCGTCTCCGCCAGTGGCTTCAGAAGAGTCATCCCGTCCATCCCCGGCATGACCATGTCGCCGATGACGACGCAGGGCTGGAACTCCGCCGCGCGGTCGAGGGCATCCTTTCCGTCGACGGCCACCTCAACGTCGTACCCCCACGTCGAAAGCAGCGACGCAAGTCCGGAGCGTGCGGCTTCCTCGTCGTCCGCGATGAGGATGCGATGCTTCATCTCGCCACCTCCCAGAGGCTTCGGAGCGTCGTTTCCTGGCGGAGGACGCCGTCCCCCGCCCCATCCGAAAGAGAGCAAACGATGTGCCCCGGGGGCGGCCCGGAGATGCCGTGCCGGCGCATTTGGCAACCCCGTCGGTGGGTTACGCGAAGTCACGCCCGGAAATCGACGCTGCGCCCGAGGCTGTTCGGGACAGGGGCACGGTCTGCCTGGAAATTCTTACCGTGCAAACTCGACACAGGGGCGCTTCTGTCCCGGCCGGTCGCGCGCGGAGCCGGCCTCTACGCCGTCATTTCGGCCGGGCACTCCGAATCCGCGAGATCGTGACGCTGGGGCACACAACTTGCAGCCGATCAATTACGTGCGTATCGGCGGACACACGCCGCGAAACTTCGAGAGGAGGTCATATGAACAGATCCACCTGTGATTGCGGAGCGCCGATCCTGCGCGCGGTCGAGGATCTCGGATGCATCGAGTGCGGACGCCCCTGCTGTCCCGTATGCGCGTACACGCTCGAGTCGGTCGAATACTGCGCCTTCTGCGCCGCCCAATTCCTCGAGCCCGCCGAGCCTCGGCCGGAGCAGCGCGGGATCGACATCAACCCGTGACTGGCCTCGCGCCGGAGCTGTTGCCTCCTCTGGCTGTGGCCGTCGCCGTGACGGCCGCGGCCCTCCCGGATACGCAGTCTGAGCAAGGACCTCATCGTGGTGCCCAACGCCAAGCTGGCTCAGAGCATCCTGACCAACTGCTCGTCCTCGACGGCACTACACGGGCACCCCGATTCCGGCGCCGCGCCCCGGGGGGGATGATCGGTCGCTCGTCACGGCCACGGGGGCGGCAGCTGCTTGAGCCTCGCGTCGAGGCGGTCGCCCTTCGTCCTGCTCCCCGGGCCGGAAGGCCCGGGGAGCATCGTCGAACCGCCTCTACGAGCGGGGCCGCTTCGGGATCCTGGCGCCGGCCCGCCTCGCCTCGCTCAGGCCGATCGCCACGGCCTGTTTCGGCGAGCGGACGCGGGCGCCCGATCTCGACCGGAGCCGGCCCCGTTTGTACTCACCGATAACCGCCTTCATCTTCCGCTCGACGATCCGATCGGTCCGGGTCGGCCCGGCGTGCCGCCTGCGGCTGCCGCGCGCTCGGGCCATCTACTTCCCTCCGGACGGCGCCGAGGGCGCAAGGCTGCTGCTCCGCGGCTCGTAGCTCAGATCGTTCCTCACGGCGCGGACGCCTGGCACGTCACTCAGAACCTCGGACGCCCGCGAGCTCAGCGCAAAGCTCTTCACCTCGCCCGTCAGCGTCACGATGCCGGAGTCGACGCGCGCGTTGATCTTCGCGGTCTTCAGCTGCCGATCCTCCTTCAACCGCTGCTCGACCATGCTCATGATCGCCTTGTCGTCTGTGTCGACCCTCGGGCGGTCCGCCGGCGGCACGACCTGGAGCTCGTTGCGCACGCTCTTGACGTGCTCAACGCGCTTCGCGATGTCGGATGCCGCCGCCTTGGCCTCCTCCGAATCGACCTTGCCTCGCAGCATGACCGTTCCGCTCTTGGTCTCGACGCTGATCTGACGCCCCTTGACCCGCTCGTCGGCGAAGAGGGCGATCTTGGTCTTGGAGGTCACCCAAGAATCGGTGACGTTCGTCTTGGCCTCTCGGGCCATGCTCTTGACCTTGCTGCCGGCCTCGTCGGCCTTCTGCTCCATCCGCTCGGTGGTGCTCGGCTTCTCGGTCGTGGTCTGCGCCTGCGTGTACGCCGGTGCGCCGACCAGCATCACCGCGGCCAGCCCCACACTCGTGACAGTCAGATAACGTATTGTCGTCGTCCTCCTTGGATTTCTCGCTTGACGTCCATCCGCGAACCTCTGCCCACGATGACGCAATGGGCGTGCCAATGGCGTTACGCGAGCTTGAGGGTCGAAATCCTCGGAAAGGACGGGGTTGACCGGCTCGTGCGGACCGCGACCCGGTCAGAACTTCTCGCACACCGCGTCACTCTTACACAGCCCGCAATCTTCGGCCGACAGCTGAGGGCGATCCCGCGGGATCCAGCTCGACCATCCAGTACGGCCGATGGCCCAGGGCCAGCTTCTCGAGCACCGGGATGCACACGTTGTAGACGGGAACGTCGCTCCGCGTCCGGCCCTCGAGGCGGCCGTGATGGGCGTGGCCGTGGAGTGCGACGGCGATCGGGTACCTCAGCAGCGGCTCCTCGAGACGGCTGGATCCGAGGAAAGGAAATACTTCGGGAGGCTCCCCCTCGACGGTCTCCCGAATCGGCGAATAGGGGAGAACGGCGACGCGCTGGGCGCTCGTGATCCGTGCGAGGGCCGATTCGAGCTTGAGCGATTCCTCGACCCCCTCACGCACGAATCGCTTGGTGACGTCCTCGCCCCAGGGCTGGAGCACCCGCTCCCCGAAGCCTCCGCCCAGGCCCTTGACGCCGGCGAAGCTAACACCGTCGATCTCGCACGCGTCTCCATCGAGCACCTTCACCCCGGCGTCACCGAGAATGCCCTTGACGTGGTCGGCCTGGTCCGATTCGTAATCGTCATTGCCGAGCACCGCGACGACGGGCGCCGGCTTGACCGCGCTCAGCTCTGCTACCACCACTCGCGCCTCGTCGTCCGCCAGCCCGTAGTCGGTCAGGTCCCCGCAGAGGACCAAGACGTCGGCGGCGGCACCCATGGCGGCGAACAGCGCCTCGAAGGCCCCGCGCGAGGTCTTCTTGCAGTGGACGTCACCGACCGCCGCCAGCCGCATCCTTGTCTCCCTTCTCCTTGCGGATCGCCGCCGTCCAGTGCGACACCTCCTCGGTCGTCATCGGACCGTTGGGTCCGACCCGCGCGTCCGCGTACCCCCAGCGAAACACACCGGCCAGGTACTGCTCCCGTGAGAGCAGCGTGCCCTGGCAGAGCCGCTGGCCTGACATGGGCCACCGCGACTCATCCTCCAGCAGACGGCAGAGCCCCAGCATGACGTCCGCCCGCACGCGCCCGCGCTCCCCGGGATACAGATGAAACCGAAGAGGGTGAGGTCGGAACCTGTCAACGAGAATGAGACAGTGAGTTCGTGAGTTTACTGTAGCGGCGGAGTCCTTCGGCTTTTTCATTCGCCACAGCGCACCGGAAGCGTGAACGTAAATGTCGAGCCGACGCCAACCTCGCTCTTGACCCCGATCCGCCCGCCGTGCAGCTCGACGAACTTCCGGCAGAGCGCCAGGCCGAGTCCCGTCCCTTCCGCTTTCTTGTCCGCTTTGCCGACCTGGCAAAACTCTTCAAAGACCGCGTCATGATGCTCGGGCGCGATGCCGATGCCTGTGTCGGTCACCGAGATCTCCGCCATGCCATCCGCAAGCGCAGCGCGGACCTCGATGCGGCCACCCTCTGGAGTGAACTTCACAGCGTTCGAGAGCACATTCAGTAGGACCTGCTTCACCTTGCGCTCGTCGGCTCGAATCTCGGCCACACGTTCGTCGACGTGACGCTCGAGCGCGATCCCGCGGCGCGCGGCGCGCTCGCGCATCAGGATCATGGCGTTGTCGATCGCCGTTGGCAGATCGAAGGCTGCGAGGTCAAGCTCCATCCGGCCCGCCTCGATTTTCGAGAGGTCGAGAATGTCGTTAATGAGCGACAAGAGGTGTTGGCCCGACGCCAGGATGTCGCGAAGGTACTCGGTCTGCTTCTCACTCGTCTCGCCGAACATCCCCTGCAGCAGCACGTCCGAAAATCCGATGATCGCGTTCAACGGTGTACGCAGTTCGTGGGCCATGCTCGCGAGGAATTCGGACTTGTGCTGGCTGGCGATTTCGAGCTGTCGACTCTTATCCTGGATCTCCCGAAACAACCGTGCGTTCTGGATCGCGAGTGCAGACTGCGTCGCGAACGTCCGCAGCAAGTCGACGGTCTCGGGCGAAAACGCTCCGGCAGCGTTGCGGCTGACGACGAGGCTGCCGATGAGCTGGCCTTCACGCACCATCGGTACCGCGAGCAGGCCACGGATGCCCGATTCGATGAGGTTGTCGCGCAAGCGACTCTCGTCTGCGCCGGCTGCGGAGATGTCCGCGCCCTGGACGGGCTCGAGCGTGATCGCGGTGCGGCCGACCAGGCCTTCGCCCTTGCGGATCCGCGTGGCGCGCCGCGCGAGCGCGAGCGCACCGCCCTGTTCTGTGGCGGCACGCTGCACGAACTCCTCCGTCGCCTCGTCGTATTCGAAGACCACGCCGCCATCGAGGCCGGACAGCTGCACCGCGCGCGAGACGATCGTCGTCAGCACTGTCTCGAGATCGAGCGTCGAGCTGACGGCGCGCCCGACTTCGCCGAGCGCGGTGAGCTGCTCGACGGAGCAGGCGAGCTCGCGCGTGCGCTGTTGCAGTTCGTTCAGCAGTCGGGCGTTCTCGATCGCGATGACGGCCTGGTCCGCGAAGGTCTTCAGCAGCTCGATGTCCTGGGGTGCGAACGGTCCCGGCTCCGCTCGGGTCACCGTGATCGCGCCGATCGGTTGACCGTCCTGGAGCATCGGCACCGCCAGGTTCGCGCGCCAGCCACGTGTCCCCGCCCGGGCTCGCATGCCGGCCCACATCTCGTCGGTTTCGACGTCCGTGATGAACTTGACCTCACGATCGAGGATCGCATCACCGGTTAACGTCGTCCCGCGTTCCGCGGACGTCGGAAAGAGCTCGCGCAACCCCTCAGCGGAGCCGGGCACGCCGCCGCTGATCGCGGCGGCGTGGAGCAGCTGACCGTCGAGGCGCACGACGAGCGCGCCCCAACCACGAAGCAAGCGCCGCGCGCTCTCCGCGATGGCATCGAACACGGGCTTCACGTCGGTGCCGGAGCGGCTGATCACGCGGAGGATTTCGCTCGTCGCGGTCTGCTGCTCCAGCGCCTCCGTCACCTCGGCGTTGCGCGCCTCCAGCTCCTTGAACAGGCGCACGTTCTCGATGGCGATGACGGCCTGGTCGGCAAAGGTCTTGAGGAGCTCAAGTTCGGCATCCGAAAACCGACCCGGCTCGCGTCGTGCCACGGTGATGGCGCCGACGGCCTCGCCCTCGCGCAGCATTGGGACCGTGACCTCGCTCCGGAATCCGAGCAGTCGTCCGCTTTGCCGCACGAACTCGATCGCCGAGGGATCCTCGATGTCCGGGATCTCGACAACCGACCGCGTCAGTATCGCGATCCCCGCCGTGGTTTCCATGTTCAGCGGCCGAGGGTACCGTGCCCGCATGGCCGCCAGCGCCTCGGGAGAGCTGCCATAGTTCGCGGGCTCGTACACCGTCCTGCCGTCGGTACGGAACACGGCGGCATTGGCCGCGTTGCAGAGTCGTACGGCGCTCTGCACGGTCGTGTCGAACACCAGCTGCGCGTCGGTGTGCGCGCTGCTCATCACGCGCAGGATCTCGCTCGTCGCCCTCTGCTGCTCGAGCGCCTCGGTCAACGCGCGATTCTTTCCTTGCAGGATCTCGCCTGTCACTTTCTCCCGCTCCAGGCTCTCCGCGAGGCACTTCTCAAGGTCGCGGACCCTAGAACCTTCGTTCTTCAGCGACTTGCGGGCGACAGGGGACTTGGCTTCGACCTTAGGCTTCGTGGGTTTTGCACCCCGACGCATCGGCTCCTCCTTGCTTCTCACGGGCCCTTACGACCGCGCCGCGATCGACGACAGGCTAGGCGAAGGCGCCTGCGTGGGCAAGCGGTGGGATGGCTGGGTATTCGTTGACTCCTGCGAGGGTTCCAGGATCTTGGGTCGGTTGATCCAGACTTCCGCAGGACGCGCCGGCGGGTGGGGCAGGCCGGCGGGGAAGCGTTCCGGATGCGCGGCGTAGGCCGTGGCGAGCACGATCGCTCGCGCCGCGACGCGCTGCTCCGCCACGCCGTGGTGCACGTCGGCGGGCGTGAGCAGGCCGAGGCCGGAGTGATGGTGCGCGGTGTTGTACCACGGGAAGAAGACGTGGCAGTGGGCCCGGGCATCCTGGATCGCGCCGAAGCGCGTCGGGAACGCCGGGCGGTACTTCAGCGTCTTGAACTGGGCCTCCGAGAACGGGTTGTCGTTGGAGACATGCGGCCGCGCATGGGTCTTGGTTACGCCGAGATCGGCCAGCAAGAGGGCCACGGGCTTGGAAGTCATGGCGGGCCCCCGGTCGGCGTGGACCGTCAGCTGCTCGCGGCCGATGCCCTGGCGGGCGCAGGTCTCACGAATGAACTGCTCGGCCAGCGTCGCGCTCTCGCGATGGGCCACCATCCAGCCCACCACGTACCGGCTGAAGACGTCGAGCATGACGTACAGGTAGAAGTAGGTCCACTTCGCCGGCCCCAGCAGCTTCGTGATGTCCCAGCTCCACAGCTCGTTGGGCCGGCGGGCCGGCAGCTCCGGGGCCGCGTAGCGAGGATGCCGGAGTTGCCGGCGCCGCTCACGCACCTCCTGGTGCGCCGCCAGCACGCGATACATCGTGCGCTCCGAGCAGACGTACTGCCCGGCGTCCAGCAGCGTGGCATAGACCTCCGCCGGGGCGAGATCCACGAAGCGCGGCTCATGCAGCACGGCGAGGACCGCGCCGCGCTCGCCCGGACTGAGCGCGCGGGGCGAGGGACGCCGCGGCGGCGGGGCGCTCTGGGGCCGCCGCCGCCGGTAGTAGGTCGCGCGCGGCAGCCCGAGCGCCGCGCACGTCGGCGCGAGACCGAGCCGGGGCCCGATCTCGGCGACCGTCGCCATCACGAGGGCTCGGTAGTCAGCGGCGTTCCCAGCAATGCCGCGACTTGTTTTTGCAGTTCGACCAGGGCCTCAGCCCGCTCGGCGCGCTTCCGCCACCGGGTGCTCTCTCGCTCCAGTTCGGTGATCCGCTGGTCGCGCGGATCGGGGACCCGCGGCACGGGCCCGCGCTTCTTCGGTGCCGCCGCCAGCTCTCCTCGCTCCCGCGCCGCGCGCCACGTCGTCAGGTGGGACGAGTACAACCCCTCCCGCCGCAACAACGCCCCGTCCGCGCCCGACGTCTTGCAGGCGTCGGCCTCCCGGACGATCTTCCGCTTGTACTCCACCGTGAACCGCCGCCTCGTCGCCTTCGCCACCACCTCGATCGCCGGTCCACCAAGGGCCTGCTCCAATGCGCTCATCGCTCTCCAATCCTGACTCACCCTCGACACTAAACTTCCCGGGGGACGCTGTCTCACTCATATTGGCAGAGAGGGGTACAGCTGATACCGGCCTTCCGGATACGTGACAGTGTTCGGCGCGCCAACCGTGGCAGTCACCACCGGCTCGGGCTGAACCGCACAGCCCGCCAGCAGCGCGACGGTTATGGCGAGCGGGACCAGGAAGCGGCGCGTGCATCGAATTGGGGTGCGCATGCTGGTTTCCTCCTCTATATATTCGGTGTCGCGGCGCTGATGTCGCCAAGCGCCGACTTCGGATCGCGCGCCAGCGCGAGATCGCCGAGGGACAGGATGCCGACGAGCCTTCCGTCATCGTCCAGGACCGGGAGGCGCCGGACCGCCTTCGCGCGGACGAGCCTGACCGCGTCGCCGATGCCGTTTCCCTCGGACACTGTGACCAGCTCCCGGCTGCAGACATCACCCACGCGTACGCTCGAGGGATCGTCCCCGGTCGCCAGCACGCGCACGACGATGTCGCGATCGGTGAGGATGCCGCAGAGCCGGCCCTCCTCGAGAACCACCACGTCTCCGAAGTCGCCCTCCCGCATGAGTGTCGCCGCGTCCATGACGGACGCCGTCACGTCCAGCGTTCGCGGGGGGCTGGTCATGATGTCCCCCACGTACTGCGCATCGTAGCGTTCCTGTCCAACCCGTCGAGCCATCACGGCCTCCTTCGGTTCTACGCCCTCAAGGTGATTGAGCTGGAGGCCGCGGGAGCTCGCTCTGCGCGGCCTCCAGCTCTCTATGCGTCCGGTCGCGCGGAGTCCGGACGCTTGTTTTCCGCTCGTGCAGCCTGTCACTTCTTCTCGTGGTCACCGTCCAGCCGCGGGTGGCCCATGTCGAGACCGCCGCCATTGCCGAACCACTGCTCCATGATGCGCTTGTACTCCTGCTCGGCCTTCTCCTTCGCGTAGCCGTACCGCTGCTGCAGCACACCGACGAGGCGCTCGGCCTGGCCGTCGATCTTGTCGAGGTCATCGTCCGTGAGCTTGCCCCACTGCTCCTTGACGAGGCCCTTCAGTTCCCGCCTCTTGCCCTGCAGGATGTCCTTGTTCATCAACGCCTCCCGTCTAGAGATGAGCTGCAGACGCATTGCCTCGCGGCAGCTATGAGGCCACGCGTGCCGGGCGGTCCCGGCTGTCCTTGAAGCGTCGCTCGACCGTCTCCCAGCCGACGTTCTCCAGGAATGCGTCGACGTACTTGCTCTTTTCTCCCATCGCGTAGTCGACCATCCAGGCGTGCTCGAACACGTCGAGGACGAGGATCGGAGTCAGTCCGGCAGGGTGGTTGACCTCGTGATCGCTCACCCACCAGTTGAACAGGCGGCCGGCCCACGGGTCGTGATAGAGGACGACCCAGCCGATACCTCGCATGGCCGCCGTCTTGGCGAAGTCCTCCCGCCAAGCCCGGAAGTCGCCCCAGCCGGTCACCAAGGCGTCGGTGAGCGCGCTCTTCGGTCTCAACGCGCGGTCCGCCGCCAGATTGCCGAAGTAGTATTCATGCAGCGCCATTCCGTTGAATTCAAATCCGAGCCGGCGCTTGAGCTCCGCCCAGTGCCGCGATCCCGTGTCCGCCCCCCGGAGCTCGTCGAGCAGCTCGTTCGTGTTCTTGACGTACGCTTCGTACAGCTGCCAATGCTGCTCGATCTGCCCGTCGGAGATGCCCGTCAACGACCGCGGCTTGAGACGCTCCTGTACCTTGTAGGTCATGGCTCTCTTGTCTCCCTCTCACGAGGTCGATAACGATGAGTCCGGTCCCAGCTCGACGCGGGTGAGGATGACCGGCATGTCGCTCGGCCAGTCGTTCAGCGCCTCCGGCGGAATGCTCGCCTTGTGGACGAGGACCGGCCCGGTGACGCCATCGAAGCCGTCAGCCACGACGCGCCCGCCGACCCTATCCAGGCGCACCGCCGGCGGCGCGTCTTGCAGCACCATATCCACCCACCACTTGTCGTCCGCATCCGAGTACTTCATGCCCCAGAGGCCCATAGCGGCCCGGTTCCTCGCTAGCTCTGGCTGCTCGCACGCAAGGCCTTGCGCTCGTCCCTGCCCAACGCGTCGATGAGCATCCGCAGGTCCTCGGCGTGCCCCTCTTCCGTGGCGAGGATCTCCTCGAGCCGGCGGCGCGTCGTCGGGTCGTCGTCACCGAGGTACTCGATCATCTCGCGGTAGGAGTCGACGGCAATCCGCTCGGCCACCAAGTCCTCTCGGATCATATCGACCAGATCCTCGCCCTCGACGTACTCCGAATGGCTCCGCGACAGGAGGCCATCGGGGTTCAAGTCGGGCGCCCCGCCGAGCTGCACGATCCGCTCGGCGATGAGATCGGCGTGACCCTGCTCGTCGTTGGCGTACTCGAGGAACTCAGCGGCCACCGCCTGGGCGTGGATGCCCGCCGCGATGTAGTAGTGGCGCTTGTACCGCAGGACGCACACGAGCTCCGTCGCGAGCGCTTCGTTGAGCAACCGCAGCACGGTCTCGCGGTCCGCGCGATAGCCTTCGGTGACCGCGCCTTCCTCCATATGACTGCGGGCCCGTTGACGAAGCTCCTTGATGTCCGTGAGAAATGGTCTGTCCATTGAGCGTTCTCCTCTCTCGTGGCGTGCCGTCGCCGATGCTTCGCAAGCTGCGAAGAGCGTGCCAATCCGCAGCCCGACAGCCACCGGAGCTAAGCAGTCGGAAACACAGCGAGCGGCCGCGTTTGGTCTCGCGGCGCGCGATCGAAAACGGGAAAAGCTACCGTGTAAGAAAAACCTGTCACACCGCCGCCGCTAGCCGGCGCTCTCAGGATCTCGAGCGGAACTATCCTTCAAAGCGAGATCCTCGGTGACGCGGAACTGACCGCTCTCCTCCCAGACCCGCTGTCACTTCGACTCGATCTCGCGGAAGGGATAGCGGTCTGCGCAGTCGTCGGTGGCCATATTCGCGCTAGTTTTCCCACACTTAGCGGGCGGGACGCAAGAAAGGCCCCCGGGGGCCGATCCGCCCCCGGGGGCCGCACTCCGGGCTACTTCTTCTTGAGCGTGAGGTTGATCGCCTTCGCGGCCTCGTCGGCCGTGGCGATGGACTCGGCGTGCTTGCCGGAGTCGTGAAGCACCTTCGCCTCAGCGGCGAGCGCCAGAGCCTTCTTCGACGCATCGTCGGTCTTGCCGGCGGTCGCGTCCTGGATCTGCTTGATCAGCAGCGGGCACTGGTTGGCCAGCGCCGTGCCGGCGACAGCCACCACCAGGGCAAGAGCCATCAGGATCTTCTTCATGTGTTCACCCCCTCTCGTGGAATGTCATGGATTCAAAGCGCTTCGTTGAGCAACCGCAGCACGGTCTCGCGGTCCGCGCGATAGCCTTCGGTGACCGCGCCTTCCTCTATATGACTGCGGGCCCGTCGACGCAGCTCCTTGATGTCCGTGAGAAATGGCTTGTCCATGGGGCGCTCTCCTCTCTCGCGGCGTGCCGTCGCCGATGCTTTGCAAGCTGCGAGGAGCGTGCCAATCCGCAGCCCGACAGCCACCTGAGCTAAGCAGTCGGAAACACAGCGAGCGGCCGCGTTTGGCCTCGCGGCGCGCGATCGAAAACGGAAAAAGCTACCGTGTAAGAAAAACTCGTCACACCGCCGCCGCTAGCCGGCGCTCTCGAGATCTCGAGCGGAACTATCCTTTAAATAGCTGGCAGGGGAGGCGAAGCCGGACCGCGCTAGGCGGCGCTGATCGCCCTGGCACGCCACTTGCGTCTCCTAAGGGGCCCAAGGAGGACAGAACGATGCTCTACTACGCACTCGCGGTTCTGCTCGTGGGTCTCATCGCCGGCGCCCTGGGTCTCTTCGGCGTTGCGGCGATAGCGTCCCAGATCTCCTGGATTCTGTTCCTGGTCGGCATCGTGATACTGGTCATCCATCTGGTCAGCGGTCGAGGAGTACGGGTGCCGTAGGTTTCCGCGAGGTGCGCTGGAGACAGTCGCGGCGTGCCGAGGCCCGTGACGCCGCGACCGTCCTTCTTACTTGCCGGGCCAAACCGAAATCCTGAAGGAGGCTCCCATGCGTTACCTGCATCGTGCTGGATGGCCGTCCGCTCTGGCTGTGCTCCTCGCGACCGGCTGCACGATCGCTCCGCCACCTGGGTCCCCGATACCGCCAGCGGCCGAGCTGCTCCCGGGGGATGGTCGCGTGTTCGCCTATGGGTACACGGTAGATGAGGTGCTGCAGAATCCGCAGGTGGGCGACAAGGTCCGTGATCTCTTCGGGGCCGACTGGGCGCCGGCGTCGCAGGGCGGCGGGCAGCTTTCTTCGGGCGCCGGCGCCTATTTCGGCGGCAGCGGACCGCTCCGCATGGTCCGCATCGGCGGAGTGGACTACATCGCCCTGACAGGCTGTGCGCCGAGCGCGTGCAACACGCATCGGGTCCTCGTGCTGATCCGTGACGGCGGATCAGAGCTCCTCGCCCGGCTCGACGAAGGCGGCTTCGCGCACTACTACGGATACGGCAGCGAAAACGTGACCCGGAACACCGCGCCCCTCATCGTGGACAGCGGGCTCCGCGCGCTGCGCCGCGGGGGCAGTCCCTATCCCGGCGTGAGCCCCTAACAGCCACACGAAGTCTGGTCCCCCGGGGCGAGTCCACCCCGGGGGCTCGGTGCAATCGGCGGCGCGCGGAGACCGGAGCGGCTGTTCTTGTGTAAGAACTACTCGGAAGTTCCTTCCACGCAATCCTGGACGAGTCTGTCGCCGTCGGCGTGTCCTCGATCTTTCAGGCATTTACGTCATGGCATAGGCCTTGCGGTTCCATCGCGCAGGGTAAGGAGGATCACGCTATGCGACGGAGAGTCTCGACGCGTCTTGGAGTCCTCGTGGGCATCCCGATCGTGATGACGGCCGCGCTCACGGGCCTGGTGTGGGCGGACGAGCCGGCGTCACCGCCGCCTGCCGCGAAGGCCGCCGTGTCAGGGGCCGGCGCCAGGACCAGTCACGTGTGAGAAGTCCAGCAGGCTCTGGTGGCCGCCGGCTACGATCCGGGTCCGATCGACGGGATCATGGGCCCGCGCACGAAGTCGGCCCTGCGGAAGTACATCGCCGTTCCCCCACCCCAAGTTCCGAGCCCCGCGGACCGGGCCCTCGCGCCCTTTAGGGCGAATGAGCAACGCGAGAGCCGGTGAGAGCCGCGAGCGCCGGGCATAGGAGGTCCCCATGGTCTTCGTATACGTTCTGATCGCGATCCTCGGCGCGGCGGCAATGGCGTTCGCCGTCCAGAATCCGGACCCTGTGACGGTAAGCTTCCTCAACTCGCGAACCGCGAGTCTGCCGCTGTCCCTGCTGCTCCTGCTGTCGGCCTTCGTGGGCGTCCTCTTCGCGTCGGTGAGCGGCTTCGCGCGGGAGATCGAGCTGAAGCGTAAGGTCCGACAGCTCGAGAAGCGGATCGTCGAGCT
>JAUSJX010000082.1 GCA_030647435.1 Candidatus Rokuibacteriota bacterium | reverse complement strand
GCAGTCCTTCGCGCGGTCGGCGCGCGTCAGTACGACGGCGCCGCCCGCGTCGGTCACGAGGCAGATGTTCAGGACATTGAACGGGTAGCAGATGGGGCGCGAGTTGAGCACATCCGCAATGGTGATGGGCTCGCGGTTCTTGGCCTTCGGGTTGAGCGCCGCCCACTGCCGTGTGGAGACGGCCACCTGCGCCCACTGCTCGAGCGTGGTTCCGTGCTCGTGCATGTGGCGGGTGGTGATCATGCCGAACAAGGTAGAAGCGCCGCCGAAGCCGAAGGGCGCCTCGTACTGGCCGGGCAGCGCGGTGTCGCGCCTTGGAGTCACGCCCACGCCCGAGCGGCCGGACTCGCCGTGGCAGACGACGGCGACGTCGCAAAGTCCATGGTGCAGCGCGACCAGGGCGTGGCCGACCATGATGATGAAGGAGCAGCCGCCCACGGTCGTGCCGTCCACGTAGCGCGGCGTGATGCCGAGCGCCTCGCCGATGGTGGCCGGGGAATGCTGGCCCGCCGTGAAGATGCCGTCCACGTCGCTGATCTTGAGGCCGGCGTCCCGCACGGCGTTCCTGACGGCTTCGAGGTGCAGCGTCAGCATGCTCTTGTGCGGCAGCGTGCCCAACTCGTCGCTCTCGTCCGCCCCCACGATGCAGACCGAGTTGCGGAGCTCTTTCATCGCGCACCTCCCGCGGGCCGGAAGAGCGGCAGGGTGATCTCGTCGGTCTGCTTCTCGAAGACCACCTCGACGGGCATGTCACAGCGGATCTTCTTCGGATCGGGCTCGATGCCGACGAGGTTCGACATCATGCGCGGGCCTTCCTCCAGCTCGATCATGGCCAGCACGAAGGGCGGCTTGACCTTGAAGGCCTTATTAAAGGATTGGTAGCCGATCTCGAAGGAGTGGAGCTTGCCGCGGCCGCTCGCCTGGAACCATTCGATATCGGCGGCGTGACAGTGCGGGCAGAGGACGCGCGGGTAGAAGAAGGCGCGGCGGCAGGCGCGGCAGCGCGGCAGCATGAGCTTCTGCTCGCGCAGGCCCTCCCAGTAGGGCTTGGCTTCGGGCGTGATGGGCTGGGGCAGCGGGCGCTCGAGTTCCATGGCTCTCCGATCCAGTGCGAGGTTGGTGGCGGACCCCTCGGAGAGTAGACAGGACGGCGCGCGAGGTCAAGCGCAGTCCCTGTGCCGGGGCCCGAGATACTACTTCTTGCTCATCTCGAAGGTGACCTTGGTGGGCGCGCCGGCCTTGACCTCCACCTCCTGGCTCACCTTCCCGAGCGTCTCGTGCCAGACCTCGACCTTGTGCTTGCCGGGCGGGACGTTGTCGAGCTTGAACGCGCCGCTGTCGTCGCTCACGGAATAGGCCGCGTGCTCGCCCACGACGATCCAGCCCTGCATCCAGCCGTGCACGTCGCACTGCACCCTGACGACCTCGGGCTTGTCGAACTTCTCGGTCAGGACCTTCTTGAACTTGGGCTGCGCCTTGTTGATGGAGGGGTTGGCCGACGAGAAGGTGTGGATGTTGTGCAGGATGCCGTCGGAGTTCAGGATGTCCATTTCTGCCCCGGCCGGCACCACGAGCACGTGGGGATTGAACTGGCAGCCCTTCTGGTCGAGCGCGGGCTTCTGCGCGGGCTTGGGGGCCGGGCCCTTGGCGCCGGCGAGCGACACGACCGCGTTCTTGATGCCCTTGTTGGCACCCACCATGAGCTCCTCGCTCGGCCTGTCACTCCCGCAGACCTGGGGATCCTTGTTGACCTTGAGGGTCTTGGGCGCGGGGACCGTCCCCGAGAATTTCACCTCGCCCACGATGGAGCCCGCCCCCTGGGCGGTGACGGGGGTCGAGCCCGCCCACACGAGAGCGGCGGCGAGACCCAGGGCGCACAGCGCGGTTGTCCAGTGGCGCATCATGCTCTCCTCCTTATCCCCCCTGGGTCCGGGGCCTCGCGCGCCGGACCACGACCAGCTCGAGCGCGACGGTGACGAGGATCACCAGCGGGGGAATGACATACGGTTGGTTGGAGCCTGGCTCCTCCAGGCGGAGGTAGTACCACGACGAGAAGGACATCTTGCTCTCGGTCTCTCCGGCCCCGCCGTCCCAGGCCATGAAAGACACGGAGAGGAAGCGTCCGGCGGGGAACTCCAGATCCCCGGGATCCTTGGTGACGCGCGGCCGCTTGATCACGAGGCGGTACTGACCGTCGGCGAAGACTGCCGCGCCCTTGGCCTGGACGGCCTCGCCTGCCTGCGGGGTGAGCTTGCCGAGCCCCGAGGCGTTGGCCTCCCCCACGCCTGCGTCCGAGGCCCAGCGGAGGAGGTAGGCGGGGTTCGCGCCGTCGCCCATGAGCACGTAAGGGCGCTCGTTGCCCTCGGCCGGCTTGGCCGCGAACTGCAACGCGATCTGGTCGGCAAAGGTCTTGGCCTTGGCGTCGGGCATGGACTTGGTGGGATCGTCCCAGGTCAGGTGGAAGGCGATCTCGCTGTCGGTGTACACGGCGCGCACCGTGATCATGTCGATGGAGGGGTTGAAGTTGCGCGGGTCCACGATGACCTGCCCCGCCAGCGGGAAGGCGAAGGCCGGCTGCTGCGTCCAGAAGGCCACCGCCGGGTCGTCGGGGATGGCTCCGGCGACGGACCGCACGGTGAGCATCGTGGCGAAGGCGGCCTTGTCCTGCCCGAGCGAGCGCACGTAGTTGGCCACGTGCCAGATGTCCTCGGGCTTCTCCACGCTGTCGATGAAGGTCGGCATCGGCGTGCCCATGAGCCCCGTGGCCAGGCGTGTGGCGACGTCCCTGGTGGTGCTGCCACCACGGAAGTTCCACGGTTGCGTCAGGTTGGCGGCCCGTACCCGCTGCTCCCAGTCGTCCTTGAGATCGGGAGCCGAGGGACCGTCACCGCGCCCGCCGGCGCCGTGGCACTTGTTGCACTCGATGGCCTCGTACATCTCCTTGCCCCGCGCCAGCGACTCCTTGGACGAAGCCACTTCCTTCGGCAGCACGGCGGGCTTCGGCGCCTCCTTGAAGGCGTCGGGCGCGAAGGTCTTGATGTACGCGACGAGGCTCCACCGGTCCTTCTCGGGCAGCGCCTTCCACCCGGGCATGGAAGTGCCCGGCATGCCCTCGGAGATGATGCGGAAGAGGTCGGCGGCGGTGGGCGCCTGCCCCGAGACGCTGGTGCGGATCTTGAACTTGCCTTTGGTGAAGTCACGAGGCCGGGGCTCGAACTGGGAGGCGCCCGGTCCCGCGCCGTCACCCTTCTCGCCGTGGCAGAGCACGCACTTCTTCTCGTACACCGCCTTGCCCCGGGCGGGATCGCCCGCCTGCTGAGCCTCGGCCGCGCGCGGAGCGAGGAGCCCGAGCCCGGCCAAGCCCACGCCCTTCGCTGACGGGGCCACCGAGGAGTGCTTGTGCTCGGCAGCCTCCTCCCAGCGCCGTGGCTGGTAGCCCGTGGCGTCGTAGAGGTAGAGGACGACCTTCCAGATCTCCTCCTCGCCGAGGCGGTCCTCCCACGCCGGCATCACCGAGTTCCAGGGCGTGGACTCCTTCGGCAGCCCGGGCCCGCCCTTGGCGATCCGCCAGAAGAGGTAGGCCTCCTGCAGCATCGCGATGGTGCCGGGATCCGTGAAGTTCGCAGGAGGGGGGTTGAAGGCGTGGGCGAAGTGGCCGGCGCCGTCGAGGTTGTCCCCGTGGCAGTACATGCAGTTCCTGATGTAGATGACCGCGCCCTCGTCCACGTGCTTCTTGAAGTTGGCCGCATCCTTCCGGAGCGGGTTCTCGAGACCCTGGACGTCGATGGTCTTGCCGCGGAACGAGACCGACGCGGGCGGCGCCGGGTGGACCGCGCGCAGCTCGGGAGGCGCCTCCACAGTGGCCGCCGCCTGGCTGTAGGCGTAGTAGCCGAGGCCGAGCGGGAGGACGATCATCGCAGCCACGCGGATCGGCATGAGCGAGTCGTCCACCAGCAGGGCGCGCAGCGGCGCCACGAAGGCCCGCCACGAGTCCCCGTCCGAGGAGACGTAGACCAGCAGCGCGAGCAGGACGACGCCCATGTACAGCGTGATCACGCTCCAGGGCGCGGGCGGCTGGATGCCGAACCTGAACACGAAGAAGGTCACGACGAGGACTAGGACCGACTGGAAGAGCTTCGAACGGAACAGGCTCATGCGCTCATCTCTTCGCCGTCGCGGCCCCGTCACCCTTGAGGGTGAGGAGGAAGGCGACCAGGTCGAGATACTCGCGTGCGGTGAGGGTCTGGCCGAACGTGGGCGGCATGACGCCGGGCGGGTAGCCGGCCACCGTCCCGAGGGCGGCGGGGTTGAGGATCTTGCCCATGATGTACTCCGGCGTCTGGATGCGCGCGATCTGCGTCAGCTCGGGTCCCACGGGCGAGGCCCCGATGGCGCCGGCCTTGTGGCAGGCGATGCATCCGCCCTTGCCCATGAACACCGCCTGCCCCGCCTTGGCGTCGCCCGGCAGCCTGATCTCGGCGGCCTGGGCGGAGCCGCCTGCGGCCTCCGCGCCCGCCGTCTTCGGGATGTCGTCGAGCTTCATGTCCACGCTGCCGCCCTGCGACTGGAGGAACGCCGCCACCGCCCACAGCTCCGAGCGGTTGAGCCCGATGGGCGGCCGGTCCACCTTCGGCATGATGGCAGGGTAGCCCTCCACGAGGTAGGCGCCGGGATCGAGCAGCGACTCCACGAGGTAGGCCTTCGCGCTCATGCCCGGCTTCCGCTTGGCGGCGGTGGCACCGATGCCGGCGAGGTCTGGCGCACGGGTCCCTTTCTGGCCGATCCTGTGGCAGATCTCGCAGGTGCCCTTGTCCTTGAAGATCTTCTCCCCGGCCTTGACCAGTTGCTCCGGCGTCACGTTGCCGCCCTCCAGCGACAGATCCTCGGGGGGCCTGGACTGGATCTGCGGGATCGAGTTCGCGTAGTAGGTGTACGAGCCCATCACCGCCAGCGCGAACACCGACACCTTGAGCGGGACGGGCAGGCGCATCTCAGGCCGCCTTGCCCTTCTCGCCAAGGCTCCCCAGCCAGAAGATGAACATCACGAGGGCGAAGAAGATGGTCGTGACCACGGTGATCACGCTAGAGGCGTAACCGAGTGCCGGCGTGAACGCCTCCGGGGAAGTGTCGCGCAGCACGCCGTAGACGTGCCAGTGCTGGCGGATGCCGGAACGGGCGAAGCCCATGAGCCCCATGAGCCAGGTGAAGGTGACCGCCAGGAGGATCAGCACGTACTGGGAGCGTGGCGCGATGCTGCCCCAGCGGATCTCGCCCGTGGCCCGGGCGCCCCGGAACATGGGGATGTCGATGGCCATCACCACCACGATCGCGCTGAGCACGGCCGCTACCTGGTACACGGAGAAGCCGATCCTGACGATGGAGTCCACGAAGTAGCCGTAGACGCCGTAGAAGGTGACGATGGCGGCCGCGGCCCCGAGCGCCGCCCACTGGACGGCCATCCCGACGCCGGCCCAGGGCTTCGCGGACACCTTGTTGGCGCGGCGGTAGAAGACGAAGGACAGGAACGTCGTGAGGATCATCAGGTTGACGGCGGTGTTCTTCGCCGACATGACGCCGAGGAGCCCGAGGATCGGGTGGTGGGTGCCGCCCATGGCGCGCGTCTCGCGCAGCGTGACGATCAGGCTCCGGGGCGTCGCCCAGACCATGAAGCCCGCGGCCAGGACCATCAGGAGATACGGCACGTACTTGCGGTAGCGCTCCGACCCCGGGATGCGCTCCATGCCGAGCCAGAGATAGTAGTTGGAGCCGATGAAGAGGATGCCGATGAGAATGGCCTGGATGATCCAGAGCCACGACATGAAGCCGCCCATCATGGTGATGCCCATGGTCTGGTTGTAGGCGTAGATCTCGCGCCCCAGGTAGTAGCCCGCGAAGGGGAGCACGATGAAGGCGGACAGCGCCACGAAGTTGCCGACGTACCCCATCCAGTCGTAGCGCGCCCGCTCCTCGTCGGTCTTGGCGGACAGGAAGCGGAAGGCGGCGTAGGCCGCGCAGATGGTGCCGCCGAAGACGATGTTGGCGATGAGGCGGTGGATGTTGATGGGAATCCAGGTGAAGTTGTTGATGGCGCCCCAGAGGCTCTTGAGGTTCCCGGCCTCGTCGACGCCGCCGGGGGAGACCATGAAGGTGACCCACGAGTTGGCGACGACGAGGATGGCGGTGCCGATCAGATTCGACAGCACGCCGAGCGACACGTGGATCCACTTCCGCGGGCCCGAGAGCCAGTCCCAGCCGTAGTACCAGAGGTACACGGCGAAGGTCTCGAGGAAGAAGAGCAGGACGTAGACCCAGTAAGTCTGGAAGAAGATCCCCGTCAGGTAGTTCCAGACCTTGGGGTAGTAGCCGATCAGGAGGAAGAGGAGCGCGGCCCCCAGGAGCGCGGTGGTCGAGAAGGCGGCGAAGGTGAGCTTCACCAGCTCGTGTGCCAGCCAATCGTACTTACGATCGCCACTCCGCCACCCCATGATCTCGATGATGACGGCGAAGATGGGCACGCCCAGGATGAAGGCGGCGAAGTTGAGATGGATCTGCGCCACGGCCCAGACGGCGAGCCGCGAGTCGAAGATGGGAAAGGCGCGGTACTCCACGGCCTTGCCGGCCTCCTGCGCGAGCGCCGGATCCACCAGCAGCAGGAACAGCGCCGAGACGCCTAGGACGGCGAGGGTCGAGCGGCGCGCGACGCGGTCGAACAGGCTCACGGGCTAGGCTCGCGGCGCAAAGCGGGCGCCCCACCGCTGGCGGACCTCCGCGAGCATCGCGGGGGTGACGACGGCGTGCCCGGCCGTCCGCGCGTAGGCCTCCACCGCCTGCACCACCATGCCGCGGGCGAAGGAAGGGATCGCCTGCAGGCGAGCGCTGGCCGCCTCGCTCCAGGCAAGCTCCTTCGACACCTCGAGCCCGAAGGTCAGCGCCGCGGGCACCTCGATGGGAATGCCGCCGTGCGCGCCCGGCTGGTACGAGCAGGCGGGATCCTCGGCGAGGTAGTCGCCGGAGGTGGCGTACGCGCGGCAGCGGCAGCCGCCGCAGATCTTCGAAAACTCGCAGTCGCCGCAGCGGCCGTGGAGCCTCGACGTGCGGAGATCCGTGAAGACCGGGGCGGAGCGCCAGAGATCGGCGAACGAGCGCTCCCGCAGGCTGCCCACCGCGAGCGGCATGAACGGGGAGGGCGTCACGTCACCCTCGGGCGTGATCCGGCAGTAGTGTTTGCCGGCCGGGCACGAGCCCTCCGCGTAAGCCTGCAGCAGCGGGGATGTCGGGTCCATCTCCCACACGATCCGCCGGAACTGCGGCGCGCACCTGGCGCGGACGAGCAGGCCGTCAGTGCGCCCAGCGCCGGCGCCCTGGACCTTCGCCAGGTAGGTCAGGATGCGCTCGTACTCGGACGCCGCGATGTCGGTGAGCCCCTCCCCGCGGCCGCAGCGCACGAGGAAGAACAGGTTGAGGACGGTGGCGCCGAGCTCCCGCGCCAGGTCGATCATGTCCGGGATCTCCCCGAGATTCCACTCGGTGACCGACATGTGCAGCGAGAAGTCGAGTCCCTCGGCCCGACAGATCTCCGTCGCGCGCACGGCGCCCTGCCAGGCCCCCGGGAGGCGGCGGAAGGTATCGTGGCGCGAGGCATCCGTCGAGTCCAGCGACAGGCTCACGCCCTGCACCCCGGACTCACGCAGGAGCCGCGCCTGCCGCTCCCGCAGCAGCACGCCGTTGGTGCCCACGACCACCGTGAAGCCGCGCTCCCGCCCCGCGGCCGCCAGCGCCGGCAGATCCGGGCGCAGCAACGGCTCGCCCCCCGTGAGGATCAGGAAGATATTGGGGTTGACCTCGGCGATCTCGTCCATCACCCGCAGGCACTCCGTCGTGGACAGCTCATCCGGCCGGCGCGGCCCGGGCCCTGCCGAGATGTAGCAGTGGTCGCAGCGGAGATTGCAACGCCGGGTGAGGTTCCACGAGACCGAGTAGGCCGTGGGGACCCGCGTGCGGCCCGCGGCCTCGAGAGCGGGGAGTTCCGTCACGCGCCGGCTTCCGCACGGGTGCCGCGCGCCTGGCACATGGTGGAGCGGATCGCCACCATCCACTCCTCGCAGCGCGCGAGGTCGATGGTGGTGATCCCCGCCCCGCGCGCCGCCTTCTCGATCTCCTGCCGCGTCATCTCGCGCATGAAGCCCGCGGGGACGCGCTCGAGCCGCGCCTCGGCCTC
>JAUSJX010000081.1 GCA_030647435.1 Candidatus Rokuibacteriota bacterium | reverse complement strand
AGTCGGAGGCCGTGGTGCCCGACGGGCTCCTGACCCACACCATGGGCCTGGCGGACGTCCCGGAAGCCCTCGGCCTCATGGAGCGGGGCCAGGCGCTCAAGGTGCTGATCGAGCCGTACACAGCCTGAGGAGACTATGGCGACCATCCCGCTTCAGGAAATCGTGCTGGCCGGCCCCCGCGGCTTCTGCGCCGGCGTCGACCGCGCCATTGACATCGTCGAGCTGGCGCTGCAGGTCTGCCCGCCGCCCGTCTACGTGCGCCGGGAGATCGTGCACAACCGCCACGTGGTCGAGGCGCTCCGCACCAAGGGCGCGCATTTCGTGGACGAGCTCGACGAGGTGCCGGACGACGCGACCGTGATCTTCAGCGCCCACGGCATCTCGCCCGCGGTCCGCCACGAGGCCCAGCGGCGCGGGCTGCGGGTGATCGACGCGACGTGCCCGCTCGTCACCAAGGTGCACCTCGAGGCCATCCGCTACGCGCGCGAGGGCTACAGCATCGTGCTCGTCGGCCACGCCGACCACGACGAGGTCGTGGGCACCATGGGCGAGGCGCCGGAGCGGATGTTCCTCATCGCGCATCCGGAGGAAGTGGACAAGCTCAAGATCCCCGACCCGGACAAGGTCGCCTATCTCACCCAGACGACGCTCTCCCTCGACGACACGCGCGCCTGCATCGAGGCGCTGCGCCGCCGCTTCCCGAAGATCGCCGGGCCCGCCAAGGACGACATCTGCTACGCGACCCAGAACCGCCAGGCCTCGGCCAAGACCGTGGCGGGGCAGGTGGACGTGCTGCTCGTCATCGGCGCCGCCAACAGCTCCAACGCGAACCGCCTGGTCGAGGTCTCGACGGTGATGGGCACGCCGTCCTACCTGATCAACGACAAGAACGACATCAGGCCCGAGTGGCTGGACGGCTCCAAGCGCATCGGCGTGACGGCAGGCGCCTCGACGCCCGAGTTCCTCGTCACCCAGGTGGTCGAGGCGCTCCAGCACGCCGGCCGCGTCGCGGTGCGCGAGGTGCACGTGGTCGAGGAGGACGTGCGCTTCGGGCTGCCGCGCGAGCTGGAGGACATCGCCCGCCAGGGCGGCAAGGCCCTGCCCGAGCGCAGCGGCGCCGCCGCGGTGAGCGAGTAGCCGTGCACCTCGTCACCTTCCGTCGCGGGCGCGGCGAGCCCAAGCCGGGCGCCGTGTGGCACGAGGCCGTGCTGGACCTGGGCGGCCTGGCGAAGGATCTGGCCGCGCAGCGGGGGACGGTCAGGCGCGGCCGCAGCGGCTTCCCGAAGAGCCTGCTCGAGCTGATCCAGGGTGGCGAAGCCGCGCTCCTCCTCGCGCACGAGGCCTGGGAGTACGGCAAGCGCTTGGTAGACCAGCAGGCCATCGAAGAGCTGGCGAAGCGCAAGCTGGCTTACCCGCTCAAGCGGGTGCGTCTGCTGGCCCCCATCCCGCACCCGGCGCGCAACGTCTTCTGCCTCGGCCGCAACTACGCCGACCACGCCGCCGAGCGCGGCGCCGCCGTGCCCGAGCACCCCGTGTACTTCACCAAGCCCGGCACGGCCGTCGTCGGCCCCGGCGACGACGTTGTCCACCACGCGGTCACCAGCGAGCTCGACTACGAGGTGGAGCTGACGGCGGTGATCGGCACGGCCGGTCGCGACATCAGCCGCGCCGACGCGCTCAAGCACGTCTTCGGCTACACGATCATCAACGACGTGACCGCCCGCGACCTCCAGAAGCGCCACACGCAGTGGTTCAAGGGCAAGTCGCTCGACACCTTCTGCCCCATGGGCCCAGTGCTGGTCACGGCCGACGAGATCCCGAACCCGCAGGCGCTCAGCATCGCCATGCGCGTTAACGGACAAGTACGGCAGTCGAGCAACACCAGCAAGATGATCTTCCCCTTGGACCAGTGCATCGAGGTGCTGTCGCTCTCCATGACGCTCCTGCCCGGCGACCTGATCGCCACCGGCACGCCCAACGGCGTGGGCGCCGCTACCGGCAACTACCTCAAGGCCGGGGACCGCATGGAGGCGGAAGTCGAGAAGATCGGCGTGCTCGCCAACAGAGTCGCCCGGCCGTAGCCCCAACCCACCAGACGAGAGGGGGATTTCGCATGCGCACAGCAAAGACGCTGGCCCTGGCACTGTCGCTCGTCCTCGCGCCGCTCGCCGCCCACGCCCAGCTGATGATCATCGGCATCGACGACAAGATCGTCTTCGACAAGACCGGCAAACAGATCCGCCGGCCCCCCGGGAAAGACGCCGTGGCCATCGTGGACATCAGCAACCCTGAGGCGCCGAAGATCGTCGGCAGCCTGCCGCTGATGAACACCGTGGTCGGCCCGCCGACCAACCTGGCCATCACGCCCGACCAGAAGCTGGCGATCGTGGCCAACTCGATGGACTGGCAGAAGGACGGCGACGACTGGAAGCCGGTGCCGGACAACAAGCTCTACGTCATTGACCTGACGACGAACCCTCCCGCTCACATCGGGACGGTCGAGGTCGGCAAGCAGCCCTCGGGGCTATCCATTAATAAAGCCGGCAACCTGGCGCTTGTCGCCAACCGCGCCGACAACTCGATCAGTGTGCTGTCCATCTCCGGGAAGGACGTCAAGCTGATCGACACCGTGCCCATGGGCGAGCAGGTGGCGCACGTGGTCTTCACGCCCGACGGCAAGCGGGCGCTGGTCGCCAAGTTCCCCGGCCACAAGATCGCCGTGCTGAACGTAGACGGCCAGAAGGTAACCGACAGCAAGCACAACATGGCCGTGGGCCTCTGGCCCTACAACGTGGACGTGGTGCCCGACGGCAGCATCGCGCTGACAGCCGACAACGGCTTCGCCGGCGGCTCCGACGGCAACGTGGACACGGTCAGCGTGATCGACCTCGAGGCGACCCCGCCCCGCGTGATCGACCGCGTGGTGGTGGGCGACGCGCCCGAGGGTCTCGCCATCAGCCCCAAGGGCAACCTGGCCGCGGCCATCCTGCTCCGCGGCAGCAACCAGGCGTGGAGCTCGTGGCTCTACAACCGCAACGGCAGCGTGGTCATCCTCAAGATCGACGGCAAGAAGGTGACGAAGCTCGACGAGGTCGAGGTGCGCGGCCTGCCCGAAGGGGCCGTGTGGAGCGCCGACGGCAAGTACCTGTTCGTCGGCAACTACATGGACAGCGACGTGTCCATCCTCCGCGTCGAGGAGACGAAGAAGGGCATCCGCGTCATCAACACCGGCAAGACGCTCAAGCTGCCCGGCCAGCCGGCATCGATGCGCGGCCGGAACCAGTAGCAGCCGATCCCGCAGCGGTTCACCTCGGGGGCGCCGGCATCGCCGGCGCCCCCTTTTCATGTCCCGTGCGCGCGGGAGTGTCCTCCATTCGTGACAGGGTCCTGTATCGAAACAAGCACTCTTGAAACACGCCAGGAGCGGGCCTACGGTGAGCCTCCAGTTCGGCGCGTGCGAACGATACGCGCGCCGCGGGAGGGGAGATGGCCAGTTCCGAGAATCGCTCCGCAGGTCTCGGTTGGGCGCTCGCGGGTGTCTGGGTGGTTCTCATTGCCATCCTCGGGCCGCCCTCGCTCTCCGCACAGGAGGTCAATCTCGACAGCCGCGTGCGGGTTCAGTTCGGCGGCTTCCGCCACGACCGCGCCGAGCAGGTCTTCGTCACCTCGGGCACGCTGACTAACATTTCGTCGGATGTCTTGCTCGAGCCGCTGTCTCTCGTGCTGACGAGCGTAAGCTCGGGCGTGATCCTGGCCAATTCCTCCGGCCAGACTGGCGACGGCCTGCCGTTCGTGAGCGTGCCGCTGCCGGACGGGTTCCTTGGCCCCGGCGGGCGCGTGCAGAACCTGGTCCTGAAATTCAAGAACCCGTCTGGGAGGGACATCCGCTTCACGACGTCTGTGCGGGGCGGCGTCTCGGTCGTAGAGTCGCTGCTGCAGACTCAAGGCGAGCTCCTGGGCGTGGCCGTGGCGTCCGACGGCACCGCCTATGTGTCAGATGTGAGACACGGCGAGATCTTCAGGGTAGATCCGGCGGGTTCAGCGGTCATCATTGCCGCCGGGCTGCGACGTCCCTCCGGCTTGGCGCTCGACGGCGCGGATCTCCTGATCGCCGAGGAGGACGCCGGACGCGTGTTGCGCGTGACGCCCGGGGGAGCGCAGTCGGTTCTCGCCAGAGGATTGCGGACGCCGCGCTGGCTTGCCAGAGGCCACGATGGCACCGTCTACATCACGGCCGAGGCGAAGGTCATCATCCGCCGGGACCCCTCGACGGGCCAGCTCGAGGTGGTTGCCACCGGCCTCCACCAGCTCGAGGCCCTGGCGCTGAACGGCACCGCGCTCTTTGCCGCAGCCCGCTGGGTCGAGGGGCTGCGGCAGGCACAGGGCGTCATCGCGCGCTATCCGCTGCTCCCGGACGGCCGCCTGGATCCGCCCACCTACTTCGTCCCGGGCGGTCTCCAGGATCCGCGCGGTCTCGTCCTGGACCAGCTCGCGTCGCTCTACGTCACGCCCCGGTCCCGCGCTATAGTCAAGGTGCACGGGGATGCGCACCTCACGCGATTCGCGGAGTCCCTGGTGGACCCGCGGGGCCTGGCCCTCGGCCCCGACGGCTCGCTCTATGTCGCCGACGGCCGCTCGGGGCGCTTGCTGCGGTTCCGCGCGCCCCCGGCCCCCAGCCTCGCGGGGCTGCCGGCTTTCACCAGAGACTCTCCGCTGACCGTGAGCGGCACCGCCGTGCCCTTCGCCCGCGTAGATCTCTTCGTCAACGACGCGACGACCGCGATCACGGGTTTTTCGGACAACAGGGGCGCCTTCTCACTGGCGTCGCCGCTGGCGTTGAACGCCAAGAACACGCTCGAGGTGTTTGCCACGGCGCGGCTCGGAAACGGGCTCACGAGCGCCCCGGCGCAGGCGAGCATCGCCCACGACAACCAGCTGCCCGTCATCACCTTCGTCACACCTCTCGGCAACGCCTACGTGCGCCAGACGGTGACCGTGCAGGCCCAGGCGAGCGGGGGTGGAGGCAGCGCTGTGACGAGCCTTGTCGTGAGCGCGGGTGGCCAGTCCCTCACGGTTACCCTCAGCCCGGCGCCTCCGGCCCCGTCGGTGACGGCAACAGCGAGCTGGAACACAAGCGGTATCCTCGACGGCGCCCAGACGCTGACCGCGACAGCGACCGATCAGGCGGGCAACACTGCCGCAGCGACGCGCGCGGTGATCGTGGACAACACTCCGCCCGACACGCAAATCACGGCAGGGCCCAGCGGCCCCATCACCGACACGTCCGCCACCTTCACCGTCACCGGCACGGACAACCTCGTGTCCGTCGCCCGCCTCCAATACGCCTGGCGGCTCGACGGCGGACCCTACTCGGCCTTCGACCCCAGCACACAGATTCTGCTCAGCGGTCTCACTCCCGGCGGGCACACCTTCGAGGTCAAGGCCCGGGACCTGGCCGGCAACGAGGATCCCACTCCCGCCCAGCAGAGCTTCACCGTCAGCACGCTGAGCATCCAGGTGACCTCACCCCCGGCAGGCGCCACCGTTCAGGCCGGCCTGCTCCTGGTGCGCGGGAGTGTGAATGCGGGCGGCAAAGATGTCGGGGTCGCCGTCAACGGGCGCCCCGCGGCGGTGCACGGGAGCGCGTTCGCCGCGTTGGTGTCTGTGGACCAAAGCACCACGCAGCTGATCGCCGTGGCGACCACCGTCACCGGAGCCACGACGAGCAGCACCATCCCCATCGGCGTTACCGGAAATCCTTCCGATGCCGTCGTCCTCCGCCCAAATCCCGAGAGCGGCATCGCGCCCCTCCAGGTCACCTTCTCGGTATCGGCGCCTCGCCCCGTGACCCAGGTCGCGCTCGACATCGACGGCAACGGCTCCGTGGATTTCCAGGGCGCGAGCCTCGACGGGCAGAGTTTCACCTACTCCCAGCCGGGACTCTACGTGGCGAGCGTGGCCGTCACCGACAGCCAGCGCACTCAGACCAACGCCGCGGCCATCATCCAGGTGTTGGATCGGGCGGCGCTCGTGGCATTCCTGCAGGCGCGGTGGATCGGGTTCAAGGATGCGCTCCGTCGCGGGGCGCTCACGACCGCCGTCGAATCCATCGCAATGAGAAAACGTGACAGCTACCAAACGCTGCTGAGCAACCTCACGATTCCCTTGAGCCAGATCGACTCAGTCCTGACCGATATCAGTCTCGTGTCCTTCGACGGTGAGTGGGCCGAATTGAACATGACCCGGATCGACAACGGGCAGCCCATTGGCCACCTGGTGCTCTTCGTGCGCGACGCAGACGGCGTCTGGCGGCTGCATTTCTTTTAGGAGGCTCGTCATGGGCTGGAGGAGCAGTGCGAGTGTCTGTCTGCTGCTGGGGGTGGCGTTCAGCCTGGCCGCAGGCTGCGGACACTTGGTCTATTCGAGTGGTCCATACAGCGGCCAAGTCGTCGATGCCGAAACCGGTCGGCCCGTCGCTGGTGCGGCCGTGGTCGCCATCTGGACGCGTGAAATGCCGACTGGGCCGGAGGTAGCCGAGGGCGATTGGGATGTCTACGAAACCCTCAGCGATGGCAATGGGCAGTTCGCGATTCCACACCGTACACACTTCACACCCTTTGGATGGATCCTTGAGCCCAAGCTCAAGGTGTATTACCCGGCATACACGCCCGGATATGCAGCCTACTACGGTCGTGATGTCCCAGTTGTGGATCGTCCGCCCCGGGATCCGCGTGATCGGGACCGCCCCGAGACCTATGTGACGATTCCATTGAGGCGTCCGACTACCAGAGGGGCCCGCATTCACGACGCCGATCTGCCGCTCGGCATGGAGATGGTCCGATGGGAGCAAGTGCCGAATCTGATGCGGCTCATCAACGAGGAACGCAGCCAACTCGGCCTTCAACCCTTTCGCAAACCGGGGTCCCAACCATGATCGCGTACAAGCCCCGCTTTTTTGGGACATTGATCCTCGCAGTCCTGACGACGGCGGACATCCCCGGCGCGGTGGCCTTCAAGCTGGAGACCCACGTCTCGATCAACGATCGCGCCGCCGTCATATCGGGGACTGGGGCATATCTGAAGGATGAGCTCGGCCTGAAGGATGGGCTTGGTAAGACATTTCGACGGAAACCGGACGACGAGCGGACCGGTTTCCGATGGATTCAGTTTGGCGGGCGCGCCGAGGACCTGTACGACGAGAGCGAGTGGTTCGGCGCGGCATACCGATCGAAGAACCATTTCCACAACCCAATCGTGGCGTCGTGGGCGGACTCCGGGTTGAGGACGCTGAGCATTTGTCTGCCTTTCGTCATCTCCGGAGAGTCGTCGCCGCGATGGGCTCAGAACGCCGACCAGGGGCAGAGTGGACAGGCAGCTTGGGCCGACGCTCGGAAGGCGTATTTCGAGGCCCTAACACTTGGGGCGATGGTCGACCGCGACGACGGATGGACCCGGACCCTTCAGGTCCTGGGTCAGCAAATGCATCTCGTGGCTGACCTGGTGGTACCGGCGCATACACGCAACGACATCCATTGCCCCGTATCGGACCGCTTTGAGGCGTGGGCACTGAGGAACAAGCCAAGGGTCGATTCCATTCTGAGCGCGACCCTTCAGCCGGTCGATCCGAGCATCTTCTCGATCAACGTGCCCGTAGATGATCAGGTGGCGAAAGTTCCAATAGCACGGCTCATGGACACCGATCGGTACGATGGGACCAATCCCACAGATACGATGCGTCTCACCGTCGGGCTGGCAGAGTATACGAACGCCAACTTCTTCAGTGACCATACAGTCTTCGAGGATCACGCGCCGGGTAATCCCAGTTTTCGGTATCCATCCTTTGCGAGCGTCGAGCTCGGCAATGAAGAGGATGCGCCCGGCGGTGTGCGTCGCCGCTACTTCCTTAAGACGCAGGACGGAGACACTGGATATCGGCTGGCGGTTCCGAGCGCCCTGTATGAGAGCCTCCCCGATGCACTACGAGACCAAGAGAAGGCCCTAGATGACAAGGTTCTGGAGAATTACGCCGCGCGGCTCCTACCGAAGGCCGTCAGTTACTCCGCTGCGCTGCTGGATTACTTCTTCCGGGGGAAGCTCGGGGCGAGGATCGCGCCGGACCCGGCGGATCCGCAAGCGTTCCTGTTGACGGGCAAGAACGAGTCGCAAGAACCGCTGAAGGACGGCATGCTGAAGGTCTTCGGCGACTACGCGAGTGAGGGGCGCCGCGAGCTCGGGTCCTGGACGATTTCGGGGCCGGTGGCGTCCGGGGATGCTCTGTCCGACCAGACTCTCAGCTTCCGTCCTCCGACTGACCGGCCGATTCCGGAGCGCTACATGGTGGTGTATCAGGGGAGCTTGGGCGAGGAGAAGAAGGATAACCCGCCTGGGTTTGGGGGTGCCGTCATCGGCAAGGCCGCGAAGTACGTGGGGACCATCGAGCAACTCTTCGTCAACGCGGCCGACGGCGACGTGTACTTTCGCAATGGGACGCTGGTGACAAAGCTCAACGTACGCTCTCAACTCCCGTCTGGCAGCCTCGTCATTCTGCGCTCGTGGGGCACCCGCAACGACACCTTCCTGGTGGAAGGGGGTGTTCCTGGTGAGGGTGTGTCGCATTTCTACGTGTTCACCCTGAACCGGCCACGGCCCGATCAAGTCTTCCGCGACCCACCCGTGGCGACCCTCGTGCGTGGACCCGATCTCTTCGACCCGTTCTTCATGCTCTCGCAGCTGCCGCCCTTCGCCAGGCCACAAGTTTTAAACTACCGTGCCCTTCTTGATGACAATCTCAACGTGATCCTTCCCGGGGACTACTGTCTCGACATCCCGGATCCGTTCCACATGGAACGAGAAGAGTGCCATGCCCTGGTGGTGAACCACACGGCGCGCACGATAGTCTTCGATCTGCCCCCGAGTGCCCTGGGTGCGCCCAGCGGAGGGCTGGGTTTCACTGGGGTCTTTGCGTCGATGGTGCTGCGCCTCGACGCCAGCAATCCTGGCGAAAGCCGCATCGTTGTGGAGGGCTTTCACAACATTTACGCCGACAACGATTCGTACCGCGTGTATCTGGGAGTTGTCGATGGGAATGGTAGTGTGGTGACCACGCTCATGGGCTGGGAGCCATTCGGAATGCCGTACTATCCTGACCCTCAGCGCGGAGGCAGGCATCTCCTGTGGGTGAACAGCGATAACAACCGGGTGTACCTGTCTTCACTCGTCGACGGGACCTCCACGGAGATCGGCGCTGGAGAGGCGGATGTCCTATCGGTCTGGGCGGCGTCACTGCTCCCCGTAGCACCCGACCATCTGCTCCGTACCGCCACTCCCACCTATTTCGTGAAGGGTTGGACTGCGGACGGGACCGTCGTTCTTCCGCGGGTAGGGACACCGGGATTCCCTCCCGAGGATCCGGACCTTGCGTCTCTGAAACGGCTGGCCGACCCGCCCCCGGGAGTATCATTCCCCACAGGTATTTTCTGCGGATGGAGCTTGTGCTCACTCTGGCAGGTGATCGAAGACCCGGACATGCTCAGATAGCTGCCGGTGTCGCGGTGGACTCCTGGCTGCCCGGACCTGCGGCCCGGACCTGCGGCTGGCCTGTCCCGCGGCGCTGTGGTAGCATTTCCGCCCACATCGCCCTTTTCTCCGGCAGTCGAGTTTTCCCTTCGCAGCAGGGGCACGGGGAGGTAGGCATGGCGACGGACATCTCCAAGATCCGCAACGTGGGCTTCGCGGGGCACGGCGGGGTCGGCAAGACATCCCTGGTGGAAGCCATCCTGTTCGCGGCCGGGGCCATCAACCGGCTCGGCA
This sequence comes from Candidatus Rokuibacteriota bacterium, assembly GCA_030647435.1. Classification (NCBI taxonomy): domain Bacteria; phylum Candidatus Rokuibacteriota; species Candidatus Rokuibacteriota bacterium. The sequence continues at coordinate 57,730 of JAUSJX010000081.1, read as the reverse complement.
AGGTGGACGACGGCACCACCACCACCGACTTCGACCCCGACGAGATCAAGCGCAAGATCTCGCTGGGCACCTCGGTCGCCTACTGCGACTGGAAGGGCCACCGCCTCAACCTGATCGACACGCCCGGGTACGGCGACTTCGTCGCCGACGCGCGCGGGGGGCTGCGCGTGGCGGGCGCGGCGGTCATCGTGGTGGACGCGGTCGCCGGCGTGCAGGTGCAGACGGAGAAGGTCTGGAAGTACGCCAACGAGTACACCCTGCCGCGCGCTGTTGTCATCAACCGCCTCGACCGCGAGCGCGCCGATTTCTTCCGCACCCTCGAGTCACTCCAGAAGCGCTTGAAGGGCCGGCTCTGCCCGCTCCAGCTGCCGATCGGGTCCGAGGCGGGCCTCAAGGGCGTGGTGGACCTGGTCGCGATGAAGGCGCTCCTTACGGCCGACGGCAAGCCGAAGGAAGCCGAGATCCCCGGCGAGGCGATGGACGACGCTAAGGCGTGGCGCGAGAAGCTCATGGAGGCCGTGGCCGAGACCGACGACGACCTTCTCGCCAAGTATCTCGAAGAGGGCAGCATTGGCGAGGAGGAGATGGTCAAGGCCCTCGGCAAGGCCATCGGGCAGGGGAGCCTCGTGCCCGTCATGGCCGCCTCCGCCGCCAAGGGCATCGGCGTCCAGCCGCTGATGGACCTGATCGTCAAGGAGTTCCCGTCGCCCGCCGAGGCCGGCCCGGTCGAGGGCATCGACCCGCGCACCAAGCAGGCCGTCACGCTGGCGCCCGATCCCAAGGCTCCGCTCGCGGCCGTTGTCTTCAAGACCATCGCGGACCCGCACGTGGGCAAGCTCTCGCTCTTCCGCGTGTACTCCGGCACCTTCAAGGCCGACAGCCAGGTGCTCAACTCCACGCGCGGGGCCAAGGAGCGCATCGGGCATATCGGGTGGCTCATGGGCAAGACGCAGAAGCCCGTCGAGGCGCTGGGGCCCGGGGAGATCGGCGTCGTCGCGAAGCTGAAAGACACGCTGACGGGCGACACGCTCTGCGACGAGGCGCACCCGGTCGTCCTGCCGGGCATCGCCTTCCCGGAGCCCTCCATCTCCTTCGCGATCCAGCCCAAGACGCGCGGCGACGAGGACAAGATCTCGACGGCGCTCCACCGGATGACGGAGGAGGACCCGACGCTCCACCACCACTTCGACCCCGAGACGAAGCAGCTGCTCGTCTCCGGCATGGGGCAGCTGCACGTCGAGACGGTCGTCGAGCGGATGAAGCGCAAGTACAACGTGGACGTGAGCCTCCTGCCGCCGCGCATCCCTTACAAGGAGACCGTCAAGGGGCGCGCCGAAGTCCAGGGCAAGTACAAGAAGCAGACGGGTGGCCGCGGGCAGTACGGCGACGTGTGGCTCAAGGTCGAGCCGCTCCAGCGCGGCGGCGGCTTCGAGTTCGTGGACGATATCTTCGGCGGGTCCGTGCCGCGTAACTTCATCCCGTCGGTGGAGAAAGGCGTCCGCGACTGCCTGAAGCGCGGCATCTTCGCCGGCTACCCCATCGTGGACCTCAAGGTCTCGCTCTACGACGGCTCCTACCACGACGTGGATTCCTCGGACATGGCCTTCCAGATCGCGGCCTCGATGGGCCTGCAGAAGGGCTTCATGGAGGCGCACCCGATCCTCCTCGAGCCCATCATGCACGTCGAGGTGACGGCGCCGTCCGACCACGCGGGCGACGTCATCGGTGACCTGAACGGCCGCCGCGGGCGCATCGTGGGCATGGAGCCCGACGGCGAAGTCGTGTCCGTCCGCGCACAGGCGCCCATGGCCGAAATGCTGACGTACGAGTCCTCGCTCCGCTCCATGACCGGCGGGCGCGGCGGCTACTCCATGGACTTCTCGCACTACGAAGAAGTCCCGGCCCACCTCGCGGAGAAAGTCGTCGCCGCCGCGAAGGCAGAGAAAGAGAAGGCCCATTAGCCCGTCCTTCGTCACCCACATCGAGTGCACTGTCTGCGGCCGGCGCCACGAGGCCGGCCGCCTCCTCACCGTCTGCCAAGGCTGCGGCCAGATGCTGGCCGTGCGCTACGACCTGCCCAAGGTCGCCGCCGCTGTCACGAAGGACGACCTCCTGCGGCGCGCGCCCGGGATGTACCGCTTCCGCGAGTTGACGCCGCTCGACGACGGCGAGGAACCGATCACTCTCGGCGAGGGCGGCACGCCGTTGATCCCGCTCCCGCGCCTGAGCGCGCACCTGGGCCTGCGCCACGTTTGGGCGAAAGACGAAGGCCAGAACCCGACGGGCTCGTTCAAGGCGCGCGGCCTCGGCATGGCGCTCACCAAGGCGCGCACGCTCGGCGTCAAGGGGCTGATGATCCCGTCGGCGGGCAACGCGGGCGGCGCCGCGGCGGTCTACGGGGCGCGCGGTGGGATCCCGGTGGTCGTGGTCGTCCCGCGCGGCACGGCCGAGGCCGCCATCGCGGAGGCGATCATCGCGGGCGCCTACGTCTTCACGGTCGACGGCTCGATCGCGACGGCGGGCAAGTTGATCGCCGGCATCGCGTCCAAGATCGGCTGGTTCGATCTGGCCACGCTGAAGGAGCCCTATCGCCTCGAGGGCAAGAAGACGATGGGGCTCGAGTTGGCCGAGCAGCTCGGCTGGCAGATGCCGGATCTCCTCATGTACCCGACGGGCGGCGGGACGGGTCTGGTCGGGATCTGGAAGGCCTACGAGGAGCTGGCGGCCATGGGCTGGATCAAGGCCGCTCAGCCCCGTTTCGTCGCGGTCCAGGCCGAAGGGTGCGCCCCGCTCGTGAAGGCGTGGGACGACAAGGCCGAGACGACGACGCTCTGGGAGAACCCCGTCACCGACGCGCCCGGCCTTCGCGTGCCGGGCCCCTTCGCGGGGCGCCAGATGCTCAAGATCATGCGCGATACGGGCGGCCACGCGCGCGCCGTGAGCGAGCAGGAGATCGTGGAGGCGCAGAAGCTCCTGGCGCGCGTCGAGGGCATCTGGACGGCGCCCGAAGCCGCCGCCGCGCTCGCCGCGCTCTGCCAGATGAAGGAGACCGGCGAGGTGGATGCGGGCTCGCGCATCGTCATCGTGCTCACGGGCGCGGGGATCAAGAACTCGCCGCCGGCGCTGCCGGCTCCGGTGCACCTTGAAGGCGACGAGGCGCAGGTCCTCGCCCGTGTCAGGAAGGCCCTCGGCCTCTAGCCAAAAACGCTGTTGACATGATGCAAATGGCTTAGTACATTTCTCCGTATTCCGGTCGATAAACGAGCCAATCAATGAAGGAGGCGGGGTCTATGAGCGGGCTGACGCGCAGAGATTTCCTCCGCTCCTCGGGTGTGGGTGTCGGTGTCAGGTTGGGCTTGGGCGCTGGTCTTGGACTCTCGGGCTGCGCCAGTACCATGACGGGCGACATCGCGCCAAAGAGCGGTCGCAGGGTGGTGGTGATCGGCGGCGGCTGGGGCGGGTCCACCGCGGCCAGATACATCCGGATCGCCGACCCGTCGATCGAAGTGGTGCTGCTCGAGCCCAACCGCGAGTTCGTCTCCTGCCCGTTCAGCAATCTCGTGTTGAGCGGGCAGCGGACCATCGAGAGCCTGACGCTTTCCTACGCGGGGCTCCGGGCCCGCGGCGTCAAGATCATCCACGAGTCAGCGACCGCCATCGAGCCCGACACCAAGAGGGTCCGCATCGGCCAAGGCTACCTCGCCTACGACCGTCTCGTCGTCTCGCCCGGCATCGACTTCCAGTGGGAGCAGATCGAGGGGCTCGCGGCCGCCAAGGACACGGTGCTCCACGCGTGGAAGGCGGGGCCGCAGACGGTGCAGCTGGCGGCGCAGATCCAGTCCATGCCGGACGGCGGCGTCTTCGTCCTGACGGTGCCTCCCGTCGCCTTCCGCTGCCCGCCGGGCCCCTACGAGCGCATCTGCCAGGTCGCGTGGTACCTCAAGCAGCACAAGCCGAAGAGCAAGGTGATCGTGCTCGACGCCAACCAGAACATCGTGTCGAAGACCGCGCTCTTCCGCGCGGCGTGGCAGGCGTACCCGAACATCGACTACCGCGCCTCGCAGAAGGTGATCGGCGTCGATACCTCGACGCGCGAAGTCCGCACCGAGTTCGACCGCGTCAAGTACGACGTGCTCAACCTGATCCCGCCCCAGCGCGCGGGCACGATTGCCGTCCAGGCGGACCTCGTCGGCGCCGACAAGCGCTGGTGCGAGGTGGACCACGTCACGTACGAGTCGGTGAAGCAGAAGAACATCCACGTGGTCGGCGACGCGACCATCGGACTGCCCGTGCCGAAGTCCGGAAACGTCGCCAACAACATGGGCAAGGCGGCGGCGCTCAGCATCGTGAGCCTGCTCAACGGGCAAGCCGTGCCGCTCATGCCTCCAGGCAACACCTGCTACAGCTGGGTCAGCGACCGCGAAGCCATCGCGGTGGTGAATTCCTACAAGATCGAGAACGGCAAGGTGGTCCAGATCGAGCAGAAGCTCACGCCCGCCCAGAGCGTCTCCGTCGCCCAGCGTGCAGAGGGCTGGCGGCAGAGCATCTGGGCCGACATGCTGTCGTAGAGGGGGACGGCGATCATGACGACCTCACGCTTCGCGGCCGCCCTCGCGGCGGCAGTTTTCGTACTCGCGGCCGGGCCCGGCGCGGCCTGCGCCGCCGGCCCGCTCGACGACCCGGGCTTCGCGAAGGTCATCACGTGCGCGGCCTGCCACGGTGCCAACGGCAACAGCGGCTCCAACATGATGCCGATCATCTCCGGGCTCGACCCGGCCTACTTCAAGCGGCAGATCGAGAACTACGCCGCCGGCAAGCGCCCGTCGCCCGAGATGGAGCCCTACGCCAAGGAGATCCAGTTCCTCGGGCTGAACCAGATCGCGGCGTACTTCGCCGCGCAGAAGCGCGTGCCCACGCCCATTCGCTCTTCGGCCGAAGCCGCCGCGAGAGGCAAGACGGTTGCGGCCCAGTGCGTGATCTGCCACGGGCCGGACGGCAAGGGTGATCCCGCGCGGCTGATCCCGGGACTCGCCGGACAGCCGCCCGGCTACCTCGCGCAGCAGATGGTGCTCTTCAAGGTGGACACGCGGGACCCGGGCGAACCGCTGCTCGCGGCCAAGAAGGCGCTGATGAAGATCATCCCGGACGGCCAGTTCGCCGATCTGGCCGCGTACTACTCGAGCCTCCGCTAGCCCGGAATCCGGCGCCCGCCCGGGGACGCCGTGGCAGAATGGGCCGCCGAGCTTTCGGCGACTCATGCCCGAACCCCTCTGGCTGCTGCCTGTAGGCTTCGCACTCGGGGCCTGCGGGACCGTCATCGACGCGGGCCATCGGCGCGGGGGGCGGTCGAGGTATCATGCTGCCCATGTCGCAACCGGACCCTGGCGCTTCCGCATGAGCGCGGTCTTCATCCTGACGCTGGCCGCGCTGGGCTTCGTGGGCGCGTTCGCGTCGGGACTGGTCGGCGTGGGCGGGGCCATCGTGATGATCCCGCTCCTCTTCTATGTCCCGCCGCTCCTCGCCGTGGGCAGCCTCGACATCAAGCTGGTGGCGGGCGTGACCATGGCGCAGGTGCTGGCGGCCTCCGTGATGGGCGCATGGACCCACGGCCGCGGCGCCATGGTGCACCGCCGCCTGGCCCTCTGGGGCGGGTCGGCCATGGCCGCGGGCTCGCTGGCGGGAGCGGTTGGAGCACACTACGTCGGGGGGCGCGTGCTGCTCCTCGTCTTCGCCCTGATGGCCACAGCGGCGCTGCTGCTCATGTTCATCCCGCCTATCGTCGCCGCGCCGGGCGCGCGCGCGGAGACCATGCTGTTCAACCGGGCCGAGGCCGTCGCGATCCCGGGAGTGGTCGGCGTCTTCTCGGGCTTGGTCGGCGCCGGCGGGGCGTTTCTCCTGATGCCCGCGCTCGTGGGCGTCATGCGGCTCCCGGTGCGGCTCAGCATCGGCACCTCGCTCGTGATGGTCGGCGCCGGCGCGTGCTTGGGGTTCGTGGGCAAGCTCGCGACGGGCCAGGTCCCTTTCATCGCGGCCGTCGCCGTCGTGGCGGGCTCATTGCCGGGCGCGAGCCTCGGCGCGCATCTCAGCAGGCGCGCTCCCGTGGGCGTCCTGCGTGTAATACTCGGCGCCGTCATCGCGCTGGCGGCCCTGCGCGTCTGGATCGACGTTCTGCACTAGGGTTCACGGGAGACTCGCTTGCGCTACGGCTTCGTGATCGACCAGCGGAAATGTATCGGGTGTCACGCCTGCACGGTGGCGTGCAAGGAAGAGAACCAGGTGCCCCTCGGCGTCAACCGCACCTGGGTCAAGTACATCGAGAAGGGCACGTTCCCCGACACGCGGCGCTACTTCTCCGTCATGCGGTGCAACCACTGCGACAACGCCCCGTGCGTGACGATCTGCCCGACCGTCGCGCTCTACCGGCGCCCCGACGGCATCGTGGACTTCGACGGTGACCGCTGCATCGGCTGCAAGTCGTGCATGCAGGCCTGCCCGTACGACGCGCTCTACATCGACCCGGAGACGCAGACGGCGGCCAAGTGCCACTACTGCGCGCACCGGGTCGAGGTCGGGCTCGAGCCGGCGTGCGTCATCGTGTGCCCGGTGCAGGCCATCGTCCCGGGCGACCTGGACGACCCCAACTCGGGGATCGCGCGTCTGGTCGCCACGCAGCAGGTGGCGGTGCGCAAGCCGGAGCAGGGGACGCAGCCCAAGCTCTTCTATATCGGCGCCGACGAAGCCGCGCTGAGGCCGGCCATGCAGGAGGCCGGTGACCGCTATATGTTCGCCGAGGCGAGCCGCATCCCGGTGCCGGGCGGGCCCAACGTCGCCGGCCGGGCTGCAGCCGTCGCCGGTGAAGGCGTGGACCTGCTCGGCATGGCGCGGACAGTGTACGACGTGGCGCATCCGGAGCGGCCCTGGGGGTGGAAGGTCTCGACGTATCTCTGGACCAAGTCGGTCGCGGCGGGTGCGCTTCTCGTCGCGGCGATCACCGCGATCGCCGGGCTGTCCTTTGCGGGACCCGTGGCGGGTCTCGCGGCGCCGCTCATCAGCCTCGTCTTCCTCGCGCTGACGACCGCGCTTCTCGTCCTCGACCTCAAGCGCCCGGAGCGATTCCTCTATCTCCTCTTGAAGCCGAACTGGCGCTCCTGGCTGGTCTGGGGCGGGTGGATTTTGACGGCGCACGGTCTCCTGGGCGTCGCTTGGCTCGTCGCGGGCTGGACGCAGAGCTACATGGCGTTCTTCGCCCTGGGCTGGCCCGTGCTGCTCGTGGCCACGGCGTCGGCCGGCTACAGCGCCTTCCTCTTCGGCCAGGCCGAGGGGCGCGACTTCTGGCAGAGCCCGCTCGTGCTGCCCCATCTCCTCGTGGCCGCTGTCACGGCCGGCTGCGCGGGCCTCCTGCTCGCCGCGCTCGCCATCAGCCACGATCCGCGCGTGGCCGAGGGGCTCCGCATGGCGCTCTGGTTCTCGCTCGCCCTGAACGGCGTCGTGCTCTTCGCCGAGGCCTTCACGGCGCATGCCACCCAGGATGCCGCCCGCGCCGCGCGGCTGATCACGCGGGGCCCGTACCGCGTCCGCTTCTGGTGGGGCATCGTGGTGGGCGGCACCGCCGTGCCGCTCGTCCTGCTCGTGCTCTCGCCGCAGCCATGGGCGGCCGTCGCGGCGACCGTGCTCGGTCTTTTCGGCCTCTGGCTCTGGGAAGACATCTGGGTGCGCGCCGGCCAAGCGCTGCCCCTTTCGTGAGGACGCCCACTCTCGTGAGGATCCCCACTCTCTTGAGGACTCAATGACCGACAAGTCAGCCGACCCGCTTCACCCGCACGCCCGCGACCTCGACCCGCCGGCGCCCGGGCTCAGCCCCTTTCCGCCCGTCGATCGGTGGGACGACTGGGAGGAGTACGACTCGAAAGCGTGGCCGAAGCGCGTGCCGCGGCGCTACTCGCTCATCCCCACCATCTGCTTCAACTGCGAGGCGGGCTGCGGGCTCCTCGCCTACGTGGACAAGCAGACGCTCAAGATCCAGAAGTTCGAGGGCAACCCCGAGCACCCGGGCAGCCGCGGCCGCAACTGCGCCAAGGGCCCGGCCACGCTCAACCAGGTGCAGGATCCGGAGCGCATCCTCTACCCGCTGAAGCGCGCCGGGAAGCGCGGGGAAGGCAAGTGGGAGCGCGTCAGCTGGGACGAGGTGCTGGACGACATTGCCGGTCGGATCCGCAAGGCGCTCGTCGAGGGCAGGCAGAAGGAGATCATGTATCACCTGGGCCGCCCGGGGCACGAGCTCGTCTACCTCCAGCGCGTCTTCCACGCCTGGGGCATCGACGGGCACAACAGCCACACCAACGTCTGCTCGGCGGGGGCGCGTGCCGGCTACGCTTTCTGGCACGGGTTCGACCGGCCCTCGCCCGATCACAGCCGCGCGCGCTTCATCCTCCTCCTGTCCTCCCACCTCGAGGCGGGGCACTACTTCAATCCGCACGCCCAGCGGATCATCGAGGGCAAGATGGCGGGCGCCAAGGTTTGCGTGGTGGACACGCGTCTGTCCAACACCGCATCGATGGCGGACTACTGGCTGTCGCCCTGGCCGGGGACCGAGGCCGCGATGCTCCTGGCCTTCGTCCACGTCCTGCTGCGTGACGGCACCTGGGACCGCGAGTTCGTCCGCCGCTGGGTCAACTGGGAGGAGTACCTGCGCCACGAGCGGCCGGGCGTGCCGGTCGCCTTCGAAGAATTCGAGCGGGCGCTGGGCGAGATCTACGCGACGTACACGCCGGAGTTCGCAGAGGCCGAGAGCGGTGTCCCCGCGGCGCGCATCGAGGAAGTGGCGCGGGAGATCGGCCGCTCGGGCGGCGCGCTCTCGAGTCACGTGTGGCGGAACGCCGCGGCGGGCAACCTCCATGGCTGGGAAGTCGCGCGCGCCCTGGAGCTGGTGGTGGTGCTGATGGGCGCCGTCGCGGTTCCCGGCGGCACCGCGCCCAGCGCCTGGAACAAGGCCGTGCCGGCGCCGCCGATGATGCCGCCCCCCGCGAAAGTGTGGAGCGAGCTCCTGATGCCGCGCGAGTACCCGCTGGCCTTCTTCGAGATGAGCTTCCTCCTGCCGCACTTCCTCCGCGAAGGCCGCGGCAAGCTCGCCATGTACTTCACGCGTGTCTACAACCCCGTCTGGACCAACCCCGACGGCATGTCGTGGATCGAGATGCTGACGGACGAGGCCAAGGTCGAGCGGCACGCCTGTCTTACGCCCATCTGGAGCGAGACCGCGTGGTTCGCCGACTACGTGCTGCCGATGGGGCACGCCTCGGAGCGCCACGACCTCATGAGCCAGGAGACCCACGCGGCGCGCTGGATCGGCTTCCGCCAGCCCGTCCTGCGCGTGGCCCTCGAGCGGCAGGGCAAGAAGTTCGACCTGACCTGGCAGGCCCACGAGGCCGTGGGGCTGGGGCAGGTGTGGGAGGAGGACGAGTTCTTGATCGAGCTGTCGTGGCGCATCGATCCCGACGGGACGCTCGGCATCAGGAAGTTCTTCGAGTCCCCGTACCGCGCGGGCGAGAAGCTCAGGATCGAGGAGCTCTACCGGTGGATCTTCGAGCACAGCGTCCCCGGGCTGCCTGAGGCCGCGGCGCGGCAGGGCCTGACTCCGCTCGAGTACATGCGCAAGTACGGCGCGTTCCTCATCGAAGATCACGTCTACCGCACCCACGAGACCCCGCTCTCCCCCGCGGAGTGCCTAGGGGCCGCGGTGGACCCCGTCACGCGCGTGGCGGTCAAGGGCGGGAGCGCCGTGGGTGTCGAAGTCGACGGGCAGCTCCGCGCGGGGTTCCCCACGCCCTCGCGAAAGCTCGAGTTCTATTCGAAGACGCTCAAGGACTGGAAGTGGCCGGAGCACGCGGTGCCGACCTACGCGAAAGGCCACGTGCACTGGTCCCAGATCGACCCGGCCCGCGGTGAGATGCTGCTCCTGCCGACCTTCAGGCTCCCGACCCTGATCCACTCGCGCTCGGGCAATGCCAAGTGGCTCTACGAGATCTCGCATACCAACCCGCTGTGGCTCAGTCCCGGGGACGCATCGCGGCTCGGCGTCCGCACGGGAGATCTCCTGAAGGTGGAGACGGAGATCGGCCACTTCGTGGACAAGGTCTGGGTGACCGAGTCGATCCGGCCCGGCGTCGTCGCCTGCTCGCATCACCTCGGCCGCTGGCGGCTCCAGGAGGACGCGGGCGGCGAGCGCTGGTCCACGGCCCTCGTGGACATGCAGCGGCTGGGCGAAGGGCAGTGGCGGCTCCGCCACATCCACGGCGTGAGGCCGTTCGAGAGCGCTGACCCCGACTCGTCGCGCGTCTGGTGGGAGGACCCGGGCGTCCACCAGAACCTGACGTTCCCGGTGCATCCGGACCCCGTCAGCGGCCAGCACTGCTGGCACCAGAAGGTGCGCGTCGTCCGCCCGGGGCCCGAGGACCGCTACGGCGACGTCGTCGTGGACACCAACCGGGCGCATCAGGTCTACCGCGAGTGGCTCGCCATGGCGCGGCCGGCGCCGGGACCCGGCGGGCTCAGGCGCCCCCTCTGGCTGCCGCGGGCCTTCAGGCCCGATGCCTCGACCTACCGCCTCGAGCCGTGAGCCTTTGACTTGGTCGTGAAGCGCGGCATCATGGAGCCATGGTTAAGCGGGGAGCCATGGCTCGGCAGGGGGTGACCAGGAGAGAAGTGTTCATGGGGGCCGCCGCGGCGGCGCTTGCCGCCGCTTGGCCTCACGCCAAGGCGCGCGCTCAAGGCTTCCTCGCCAACCTTGCCCCCGAGGAGCCCGTCGAGAAAACCATGCAGCGGCTGTTCGGGAGCCGCCCGATCAAGGACGGATCCCAGGTCATCACGCTCGAGTTGCCGCTCATCGCGGAAGACGGCGGCAACGTGGCCATGTCGGTCGAGGTCAAGTCGCCGATGACGCCGCAGAGCTACGTCAAGACCATCTACGTCATGTCCGACAAGAACCCGCGGCCGCTCAACGCGAAGTTCAGCCTCACGCCGGCGTGCGGCCAGGCGTACGTGGCCGCCAACCTCCGGCTGGCCGACACCGGAGACGTGCGCGCCGTGGCGGAGATGCAGGACGGCGCGCTCCTCATGGTCAAGCGGAGCGTCCGCGTGGTCGTCGCGGGGTGCGCCGCGTGAGCACCATGGGGCAGGTGAAGATCAGGGTGCCGGACTCGGTCGCGCGCGGGTCGGTCGCGCGGGCGCGGGCGCTCCTGATCCACCCCAACGAGCGCGTCGAGCGCAAGGACGGGAAGTCGGTGGACAGGAACTACCGCTTCGTCAACCGCATCGTCGTCAACTACCTCGGCCGCGACATCGCGGAGTTCGACACCTCGACCTCGATCGGCGAGAACCCGTCGTTCGGCTTCGCGTTCAGGGTCACCGAGCCCGGGCCGCTCAAGGTCACGTTCTTCGACAGCCACGGATCGCGCTTCGAGGGCTCGGCCGAGGTCAAGCCGGCGTGAGCGCATCCCGCCGCGCGGGCGCACTCGCGATCCTGTTGGTACTCCTGGTCGCTTGGCTCCCCCCGGCGCAGGGGCAGGTGGACACGGAGGAGGAGCGAGAGCGCGAGGAGGCCCGGGAGCGCGCGATAGAGAAGAGGATGCAGCCGTGGCAATACGACCTCTACAAGCGGGAGCGGGACCGGAACAAGCTGAGGGATAAGACCGAGCTCGACCGGCTGGTCGAGGCGGCCCGGCTCTTCCCGCTCGTCGGCAAGGACCCGCCCTCCTTCACCCTGCTGCGCGCCGACGGCAAGCGCGTGGCCCTCTCCGACTTCGCGGGGCAGGTGGTCCTGCTCTACTTCTGGAGCACGACGTCGCCCTACGCCTCGGACGAGCTGTCGTTGACCATCGACAAGCTCCAGCGCGAGCTTCTCCCGCGCCGCTTTACGGTGCTGGCCGTCACCACGAAGGAGACGTCGGAAGCGGTCGCGCCCTGGGTGAAGAGCCGTGGGCTCTCGCCGGTCTTCCTCCTCGACGGAGACGGCGGCGTGACCGACATCTACAAGGTCAAAGTGGTGCCCACGCTCTACCTGATCGGCCGCGATCACAAGCTGGTCGGCCGCGTGACGGGCACCCGCTCGTGGGCAGAGGGCCCGACCCGCGAGCTCCTCGACTACCTGCTCAAGGCGCCCGCCCGCTGAGGGCGCCTCGTCGGATTGCGCCCGGACCCGGCCCGGGGCTATAGTCACCGCGGAGCGCGCCATCGACATCCTCGAGACCGATCTTTTGATCCTGGGCGCCGGCGGCGCCGGGCTCTGCGCCGCCCTGCACGCCGCGGACCGCTCGCCGCACCTGTCGGTGACCGTCGTCGTCAAGGGGTTGCTCGGCCGCGCGGGCTGCACGCGGATGGTCCAGGGCGGCTACAACGCCGTACTCGCCTCCCCCGACTCTCTCGACGCGCACCTCCTCGATACCCTTGCGGGCGGCGGCTGGATCAACGACCAGGAGCTCGTCTGGACGCTCGTCACCGAGGCGCCCGGGCGCGTGCTGGAGCTCGAGAGCCGCTACGGCTGCTTCTTCGACCGCCACCCCGACGGCCGCATCCACCAGAAGCCCTTCGCCGGCCAGACGCACGACCGGACCATCCACAAGGGAGATCTGACCGGCATCGAGATCATGAACCGGCTGACCGAGCAGGTGTGGATTCGCCCTTCCATTCGCGCGCTGGAGGAACACCGGGCGGTCGAGCTGCTCAGCGACGGCGCCGGCCGCGTCGGCGGGGCGCTCGTGCTCGACATCCGCCGCGGGAGCTTCACCGCGGTGCGCAGCCGCGCCACGCTGCTCGCGATGGGCGGCGGGCCGACGATGTACCGCGTCATCGCCTGCTCGGCGGACAAGGCCGCAGACGGCATCGCGCTGGCGCTGCGCGCCGGCGCCCCCGTTAAGGACATGGAGATGGTGCAGTTCCATCCCACGGGCCTCGTCGTGCCGAACTCGCTCATGACCGGCGCGCTGCTCGAAGAGGGGCTCCGGGGGGCGGGGGGCAGGCTCCTCAACGGCAAGGGCGAGCGCTTCATGTCGCGCTACGATCCGGGGCGCATGGAGCGCTCCACGCGCGACCTCGTCGCGCGCGCCTGCTTCACCGAGGTGCAGGAGGGCCTCGGCAGCCCGAACGGCGGCGTGTGGATCGATGTGTCTCACCTTGGCGCGAAGCTCGTCGAGACCAACTTCCGGGGCATGGTCAAGCGCTGCCGCGACTTCGGTCGGGATCTGGCCCGCGAGCCGGTCGAAGTGGGCCCGACGGCGCACTTCATGATGGGCGGGGTGGTCATCGACGCCTCGTGCCGGACCGCCATTGAGGGACTCTTCGCCGCCGGCGAGGATGCGGGTGGCGTCCACGGCGCGAATCGGCTGGGGGGCAATGGCGTGGCCGACTCGACCGTCTTCGGCGGGATCGCGGGCGACGTGATGGCGGAGTGGGTCGTGGGCCGGTCCCTGCCGCGGTTGTCCACGCCGGACGTCGAGGCGCCGGCGGCCCGCATAGTCGAACCCCTCGGGCGCGGTGAGGGCGGCGAGGGTCTCTACGCGCTCCAGCAGCGGCTGCGCGACGTCATGTGGGAGCAGGTGGGCCTCGTGCGTCAGGCCTCGGGCCTCAAGGCGGCGCTCCGCGAGATCGAGGACATCGGCCAGCGCGCGCCAAGGGCGGCCGTGCCGGGCGGGACGACCTACAACCTCGCGTGGCAGGACTGGCTCAACCTCCAGAACCAGGTCGCAGCCGCCTGGCTCATCGCGCGCAGCGCGCTCGAGCGCGAGGAGAGCCGCGGCTCGCACTTCCGCCGCGACCACCCGGACACCGGCGCCGAGCTGTACAACATCCACGTCGCCGGCGGCGACACGGCGGGCTTGCGCGTCTGGAAAGAGCCGACGCGGCTCACGCGCCTCGCGCCCGACGGCGAGCGCCAGCCGACAGGCGTTGAGGTCGGGGATTGAGCGCGCGGCGCGCCGAGCCGGTCCGTGACCGGAAGATGCTCACGCGCCGCATGGGCTCCGCCGAGGCGTGGCGGGACACCAAGGTGGGCATGTGGGCGTGGCTGCTCCAGCGCGTCGCGGCCATCGGCCTCGTGGCGGTGATCGCGGCGCACCTGAAGAACCCCTTCGCGCGCCCCGTCCAGGCGGCGCTCCTCGCCCTCGTGCTCTTCCACGGCCTGCTTGGCGTGCGCGCCATCCTCCTCGACTTCGGCCTGCCGGCGCGCTGGCACCGGCTGCTCTTCCTGCTGGCGCTCCTGGTCGGCGTGGCGGCCTTCGCGGCCATCTGGAGGTGGCGATGGTACTGAAGGTCTTCCGCTGGAGCCCGGGCTCGCGCGAGCGCCTGCAGAAGTACTGGGTCAAGGCCCTCCAGGGCATGACGGTCCTCGACGCGCTGGTCGAGCTCCAGCGAAACTCCGATGCGACGCTCGCCTTTCGCTACGCCTGCCGCGTGGGCATGTGCGGCTCCTGCGCCATGGTCGTCAACGGCCGCGAGCGCTGGGCCTGCCGGACCTTGCTCTCGAATCTCGACCGCGGGCCGGTGACCGTCCGGCCGCTGTACCAGTTCCCCTTGATCCGCGACCTCGTCGTCGACATGGCTCCGATCAAGAACAAGATGCTGGAGATGAAGGCGGTCTTCGTCCCCGGCCGCCGGGCGATGGACGGCGACGGGTTCGCCCTGATCGGCTCGCGCACGCGCGAGCGGCGCGCCATCGACGCCGCGATCGAGTGCATCGGCTGCGGCATGTGCGTCTCGGCCTGCACCATGGTCAGCCACGACCCGCGCTTCCCCGGGCCCGCGGCGCTGAACCGCGTCTTCACGCTCCAGCGGGACAGCCGCGACGGGGCTCATGCCGATCGCAGCCAGGCGGTGCTCGCCGAGGACGTGTTGACGCGCTGTCACGGCCAGGCCAACTGCACCGCCGTCTGTCCCATGGAGATCTCGCCCACGGACTCGATCCTGGCGCTCAGGCGCCGTGCCGTGCTCCGACTATTCGGTATCGGCCCCCGCTAATCCTCCCGCGCGGCGGCGCCGTCGTCCGGTACTGGGCCAGGTTGCGAGCCAGACGAGGCCCGAGGGAGCCAGTCACGCGAGGCGTACGTGGGTGTACGTTGAGCGTCGCTGGCGACCGAGAACGTGGAGGTTCGAGCTGAGCGGCCCCGCCGTGAGGCAAGGGCTGAGTAAATCTGGCAAAGCAAATTGGCCCAGTACCCGGAAGCGGGTAGAATCGCGCCATGTCCGACACTGTGGCATCGCGGCTCGCGCGCCTCACGGTCCTCGACGCCGAGGGTCGCGCCGTCACGCTCGGCGGCTCCTGGGCCGACCAGCAGGCCGTCCTCGCCTTCGTCCGCCACTTCGGCTGAATCTTCTGTCGTCAGCAGGTCGCTGACCTGGCCGCCGCCGAGCCCTCGATAGTCCGGCGGGGCGCCGCGCTCGTCGTCGTCGGGCCGGGAAAGCCCGAGTACCTGAAGGGTTTCCGTGAAGTCACGGGCTACGCGGGCCCGCTCTACGCGGACCCGTCGCTGGAGGCCTTCCGCGCGGCCGGCCTCGCCTATGGCTGGGGCAGGACCTTCCATCCCGGGAGCTTCGTGAAGGGTCTGCGGGCGTTCGCGAAGGGCTTCAGGCAGGGCGCGCGGCGGGGGGATCCGGTGCAGCAGGGCGGCGTGTTCGTGCTGGGGCCGGCGGATCGCGTGCGCTACGAGTGGCGGGACCGCTTTGCGGGTGACCACGCACCGATGTCCGACGTCGTGGCCGCCCTCGATTAGTTGACCCCGAGAGCTTTCAGCCCCTTCTTCGCGGCGTCGGCCACGTCCGGCTCGACGCCCTTCCCCGCCAGCAGCTTCTTGTACACGATGATCGCCGAGTCGGGCTGCTTGAGCGCGGTGAACGACTGCCCGGCGCCGAGGAGCGCGCGGCGCGCGAGCGGCGTGTCGGGCGCGACGTAGGCCGCCATCATGTACGAGTCGACGGCCTGCTGGTGACGGCCCGCGCCCCGGAGCCCTTCACCGAGGCGGTACGCCGCCTCGGCAGCCACCCCCCCATCCCCCGCCTCCACCGCGCGCTCGAGGAGCGGCCGCGCCTCGTCCCAGTTTCCGGCGAGCAGGAGCACCCTGGCGTTGCCGAGAAGCGCCGCGCCCTGGAAGGCATGGAACTCGCGCTCCACGCGCGTGTAGACGTCGAGCGCCCCAGCCCCGTCGCCGGCCGCCTCGCGGGTACGGCCCAGCAGTACGAGCGCGCGCGGCAGCTCGGGGTCCCTCGGCGATGCGTCGATGAACTCCTGGAGCCTCGCGCTCGCCTCCGCGTGGGCGCCAGTTCTATAGCCCGCCTCGGCGTAGCCGTGCCGCGCCTCGCGTCCGGTCTTGTAGCCGGGGTAGCGGCCGGTCAGGAGCTGGAAGCTCTCGCTCGCCACCGGCCACTCCCCCGCGCGCGCGGCCGCCGTGCCTACGAGCGACAGCGCCGTCGGCGCGGCATCGCTCGTCGGGAACTCGTTGACCGCGCGCATCGCGAGCGTGCGCGCGTCCTTCCACCGCCCCTCGTCGGCCGCCAGCGCCGCCACGGCCGCGAGCACGTAGGGCGTGATCGCCGGATCGGCCGGCCGCGCGAGGAGCGCCTGGGCGAAGCGCTTGAAGTCGTCGCTCTTGCCCTGGTTCCACAACACGGCGGCCATGCCGTACTCGGCCGCAGCCGCGACGGCGCCCGCCCCCGTGTCGCGCGCCTCGACGAATTCCCGCTCGGCCTCGTCCCACTGCCCGAGATCGAAAGCGACGCGCCCGAGCCCCAGGTTCGCCGACGCGCCCTCGCCCTGCCCCTGCGCGCTCTTGAACTCGCGCGCGGCCTCCGCGGCCTTGCCGGTCGTCACGAGGACCACGCCGCGCGCGAGCCTCATCCGCCCGACGTAGGGAGACAGCGGCGCGCGGCGGATCAGCTCCGTGAGATCGGCGAGGACAGTCGGGGCCCGGCCGGCGCGGATGGCGAGGATCGACCGGTTGAGCCGCGCAATGTCCGCGTACTCGCCTTCCGGGTAGCGCGTGACGAGCCCGTCGAGCAGCGCGCGGGCGCCCGCGGTGTCGCCCGAGCGCGCCGCGAGCTCCGCCGCCAGAAGGAGCGCGGCGGGCGCCCGCGGATCGGCGCGGTTAATCGTGGCGAAGCGCGTCCAGGTGTCGCGCGCCGCCTCGAGACGCCCGCGGCGGAACTCCGCCCAGCCTAGCGCCAGCAGGACCGAGGGCGCCTGCGGCGAGGTCGGGAACTCGGCGAGAAACCGGCTGTAGCGCGCCGCGGCCTCGTCCCAGGCGCGACCGGCGTAGGCGGCCTCGCCGCCGAGCGCGAGGGCCGCGCCGCGGA
This sequence comes from Candidatus Rokuibacteriota bacterium, assembly GCA_030647435.1. Classification (NCBI taxonomy): domain Bacteria; phylum Candidatus Rokuibacteriota; species Candidatus Rokuibacteriota bacterium. Next base: position 40,396 of record JAUSJX010000081.1, on the reverse strand, counting down.
GCTCGGCCGTCAGCGGCTCGTTGAGGAGCGCGTCGATGCGCGTCCGCGCCTGGGCGATCTCGCGGCTCTCGAGATCCGTCTGCGCCAGGCGCAGCCCCGCGTACCAGCCGAGCGCCGGCGCCCCGGGACGCGCCAGGACGAGCTCGAAGCGGCCGCGGGCCTCCGACATCTGGCCGGCGTCGCGCTCGACCTCGCCGGCCAGCAGGAGGACGTAGGCGCGCGTGGCGGGCTCGAGGGTGCGTCCGAGGAGCTCCTGCTCGAGCGCCCGCGCGTCGTCGGCGCGGCGGCTCGAAGTCGCCCAACGATCCACTGCCAGGAGTACAGGCAGGCCGAGCGCGCCCGCCTTGTCGGCGGCGTCGAGCGTGCGCGCTTCGGCGAGGGCGGCTGCATAGTCGTCGAGGTCGAGGAGGGCCAGCGCGAGCCCGGCCCTCGCCCAGAGGATCTCGGGCATCTTCGGATACGCCGACATCACCCCGCGGTAGGTCTGCACGGCCGCGAGCGGCTCACCTGCCGCGCGGCTCCACCAGGCGAGGCGCAGGAGCGCCGTGTCGATCTGGAGGCGCGGGCCGCCGCCGGTAAAGGTCTTGAGCCGCGCGACGGCCTCCTTGTACTCGCCGAGCCGCCCCAGCGTGTCGCCGAGCCAGAAGGGCGCCTCTCCTGCCACCGGCGCGGGCAGGGTCCGGCCGAGGAGGCGGGTCCAGACCTCGCGCGCTTCGGCGTAGCGCCCGAGACCGTACAGCGCCACGGCGCGGCCGTGCTGCGCCCAGGGGACGAGGTCCGGAGGCGGACCGCTCTTGACGAGCGCGTCCAGCGTCGCGAGCCCCCGCGCCGGATCGCCCGCCATCAGCGACAGCCAGCCATACTTGAGCGCGGCGTGAAACCCCACGTCCGAGCGCGGGTCGCCCTGGACCACGAGGAGCATCGCCTGCGCCGCCTGGTCGGGCTGGCCGAGCCGGATCAAAGTCTCGCCCAGCCAGTAGCGCGCCTCTCGAAGCAGGGGCGCCTCGGTCGCGCGCTTGGCGGCGCCGTCGAGCGCTTCGCGCGCGTCTTCGAACTCGCCGCGCTGGAAGCGCGCGCGGCCGCATTCGACGAGCTCGGAGACGACGCCGAGCACGGTGCCGAGCGGGTTGCACGCGAGGAAGCGCGGCGGCGGCGCGGCCGCCACGGGCTGGACCGCGAGGTCGGTCTCCACGCGGGCCCGCGGCAGCGGCGGCACGGGTTGGGGCGAGGGTGGATACGCCGCGAGCGAGCCCGGAAGCGCCGGCTTGTCCAGCGCCGGCGAGACCAGCGGCAGGACCTCGGCCAGGTCTGGCGGCGGCAGCTTGAACGCGGGCTCGACGGCGGCAGCCGGGGCAACGGAGAGAAGCAGGAGCGCGGCCGAGAGGAGCGGGCGGGTCATCGCTTCTTGTCCGTCTTGGGCGCCGGCTTGGGCGCCGGCTTGGGCGCCGGCTTGAGGTGGGCCGCGATCGCCGCGCGGCGCGTCTTGGCCCAGTTGGCCAGCGTCTTGTCCGGGCTCTTCTCCGCGACGTCTTCGTAGTACTTCGCGGCCTGCGTCCACTGCTTCTGGTCCTCGTGGGCGAGCCCGCTGCCTGCCAGCGCGCGGAAGTGGAGCGCGGGCTCGAGCCCGGGCGTGTCCGCAGCGGCCTGGAAGGCCGGGAGCGCCTGGGCGGGGTGCCGTAGCTTCATCTCGCTCTCGCCGACGACAAGGAGCGCCTCGCCCCGCACGGCGTCCTCGGGGCTCTTGGCGGCGGCGCGCCCCAGCGTCGCGGCGTCCTTGAAGTTCTTCTTGCCGAACGCCGTCTGAGCCTGCTCCAGCGAGGCGCGGGCGGTCAAGACGTGCTCCGGGAATTCTTTCCTGAGCCGCGCCCACGCGGCGTCTGCGTCGCGCGGGCGGTCGAGGGCCGCCGCGATGGTGCCCGCGTCGTAGAGGCCTTCGGGCGCCGGAGGCTTCTGGCCCATCAGCGCCGCGTACTCCTCGGCGAGCTCCTTCTTCTTGCCGGCCTTGATCTGGGTGTCGAGCGCTACGCGGCGCGCGGAGAGCGCCAGCTCGTGCCCCGGGTTGGCCCGCGCGAAGGCCCGGAGCTCGGCCACGCCCTTGTCCATGTCGCCCGCCGCCAGCCGGGCGCGCGCCAGGTAGTAGCGCGCCTCCGGCACCAGCCGGTGCTCCGGGTACTTCGCCGGGAACGGCTCGAGCACCGCCACGGCCTCGTCGGCGTGCTTCGTCTCGATGAGGGCGCGGGCGAGCTGGATGGCGGCCGAGGGCCCCGCCGCGTGATCGGGAAATTCCTTGACGAGCCGTCCGAACTCGATCACGGCCGCATCCCGGCGCTTGAGCTCGAGGTCGGTCCAGCCGATCGAGTAGAGGGCGTCGGGGAGGAGCGGCGAGGCAGGCTCGGCCGAGATGACGCGGGCATAGGCCGCGCGCGCGTCGGTGAAGCGCTTCAGCCGGTACAGCGTCTCGGCCTCCCAGAAGCGCGCTTCCTGGGGCTTCCCGGGAACGGGCGAGAACCCCTCCGTCTTCCTGAAGGCGTCGAGCGCGGCCTCGAGAGACCCCTGGGAGAGCCGGGCCTTGCCCAGGAGGAGCATCGCCTCGCCAGCCCGCTTGTCACCGGGGAAGCGCTCGAGAAAGCGCTCGAGCGTGCGGCGGGAGAGCGCGTAGAGCCCGTCCTCGTAGGACTTCTCGCCGACCAGCATGAGGCGCTCGGCCTCGTCGAGGGCCAGCGCGGGCCCGGCGGAGACGGCTACGAGTCCCGCGAGGAGCAAGCCGGAGAACGCGCGGAGGTGCACCATACGGATACCGTCAGGCTACCACGGTGCCCCGGCCCGGCCTCTACTGATGGATATTCCGTCGCGGCAACGCGGGCAGCCCGGTACAATCGACTCCGGAGATCACACCATGGACACGAGCGAGCGCCTGCTACGCGCAGCCGAAGAGCTGCTCCAGAACCGCGACGACGTTCGCGCAACTCAGGCGCTCGTCGAAGCCCACGCGGCCGACATCGCCCACGTGCTCCAGCAGCTGCCGCTCGCCGACCGCGCGACGATCTTCCGCTCGCTCCGGCAGGACCAGGCCGGCGACGTCCTGTCCGAGCTCGACGACGCCACGCTGCTCGAGCTCGTGCGCGCCCTGGACGACGTCGAGGTGTCGATGATCCTCGACCGGATGCCGGCGGAGCACGCGGCCGACGTCGTGGACGAGCTCTCGAGCGAGCATGCGGAAAAGATCCTGGACCTCATGGAAGAGGAGAAGTCGGAAGAGATCCAGGAGATCCTCGAGTATCCCGAAGACTCGGCGGGGCGCCTCATGTCCCAGGACGTCGTGGCAATCCGCGAGACGTCGACCGTCGAGGAGGCCATCCAGCACATCAGGAAGACCGTCACCGAGGAGCGCCCCTTCGGCGTGTACGCGGTGGACGATCACCAGCACCTCATCGGGCGGGTGCCGCTCCGGCGCCTCCTTCTCGCCGACCCGCGCAGCCTCATCCTCGGCATCCTCGAAGCGGAGGAGGTCGTGAGCGTCAACGCGACGATGGACAAGGAAGAGGTCGCGCGGGTCGTCGTGAAGTACGACCTCGTGACCGTCCCGGTCGTGGACGACCAGAACCGGCTGGTGGGCACCATCACCGTGGACGACGTCATGGACGTGGTCCAGGAGGAAGCATCGGAAGACATCTTCCGCATGGCCGGCTCGGATGCCGCCGAGCTCGAGCGCCGCTCCCCGCGCCAGGTCGCCATGCTGCGCCTGCCCTGGGTGCTGCTGACGCTGCTGATCGAGATGCTGGCGGGCGTGGTCATCCACTACTTCGACCAGACCCTCGGCAAGGTCATCCTCCTGGCGTCCTTTATGCCGGTGATCCAGGCGATCTCCGGCAATACGGGCCTCCAGTCGGTAACGATGGTCGTGCGGGGCTTGGCGACGGGACAGGTCCAGCTCAGCCGGTGGTGGGAGCCGCTCTGGAGGCAGGCCCAGACGTCCGCCATCCTCGGGGCTGTCTGCGCCGTGGTGGTCGGCTCGATCGGGCTCTTGTGGCACTCCTTCACCTTCGGGTTCGTGGTCGCCACCTCCATGTTCGTCTCGGTCAATCTCTCGGGCTGCGCGGGGACGGCGATCCCCATGCTGTCCAAGCGGCTGGGCTTCGACCCCGCCCTCACGGCCGGCCCGTTCGAGACCGCCTTCCAGGACGTTCTCGGCGTCACGATCTTCCTCTCTCTCGCCACCCTCCTCCTCCGCTGGCTCGTCTAGTGCAGGCGGCTGAAAAAGGCCCATCTGCGCCATTTAGCATGAAGACTGTGGGGGCGCCCTCGGCCGCACGCTCAACGTACAGGAGTACGCCTCGCGTGCGGCCGGCGGGCGCCGCCTCGCATCTGGACCTTTTTGAGCCGCCTGCGAGCGGGGGTGTTTTCGGGCCCGCCCAGCTATGTCGCCGGGAGTTGCGTGTGGCCGGTTAATAGTGTATCAATGTACCAATACACTATTACGGAGACCGCAAGACGGGCAGAGAGGCCCGAAAGGAGGACGGACGTGATCAACTACTACCTGGCTGAGCAGATCGGGAAAGACCGGCTGGCAGAGGCGCGGGCCATGGCGACCCAGGCGAGACTGATGGGCTCCACGCGCCCGACCCCCGTTCCCCTGCGGGTGGCCCTGGGGCTGGCGCTGATCCGGGTGGGCCGGTCCCTCGCGGGACAGGCTGTCAAGAGCGCCACCGGGCCGCGACGCGCCACGGTCTAGCACCACATTCATGGCGCGTGAGTCGTCACGCATAGCGCCACCCTCGGGGCTCCGGGTCAACCGCAAGAGCGCCGTGCCCGTGCACGTGCAGCTCATGACCCAGATCCGCCACCTGATCTCCACGGGCGCGCTCAAGCCGGGCATGCAGCTGCCCACGGTGCGCCAGCTGGCGGGCTTCCTCCGCATCAATCCCAACACGGTCGCCCGCGCCCTCGCCGACCTCGAGCGCGACGGCTATGTCGAGGGGCAGCAGGGACGCGGCACCTTCGTGGCCGACCGCCCGACGCGGGAGGGGCGCGCGGCGCACAGCCTCCAGCGCCTGGTCGGCGAGAGCCTCGAGCGCGTGCGGCGGCTCGGCTTCACACAGGACGAATTCCTGGCCGCGCTGGCCTCGAGCGCGCCGGCGGGCCGCGCGGGCAAGGTAGCGCGCCGCCGCGCCATCCTGGTCGAGTGCAACGACGCGGAGCTGGCGCGCTACCGAGACGAGCTCGAGGCGGAGCTGCCGCTCCAGGTCGACCGGATGCTGGTGGACGAGTTCGAGGCGAAAGCCGCCCGTGATCCCGGCTTCCTCAAGGGTTACCGGGTCGTGATCACGACCTTCTTTCACATCCACGAGGTGAGGCGCGTCATGCCGCCGGACGGCCCGCCTACCGTGGCCCTGCTGGCCGAGGCAAGCATCAAGACGCTCCTGCGGCTGACCGAGCTGCCCGAGGGCTCCACCGTGGGACTGGTCTGCACGACCGCGAGCGGCGGCCAGAACCTCCTGCGCTCCGTGCAGTCGGCGGGGCTCATGCACGTCACCCCGGTACTCGCTTCCACGGACGACAGCTGGTCGCTGGACCGCATGCTGGAGCGCACGCGCACCGTCGTCTGCTCCGAGCAAGCCGCGGCCCGCATCCGGGAGAGCCTGCCCAAGGATGTCGAGCTGATCGTGGCCGACCGTACGCTGGACAGCGGCGGCATCGAGCTCCTACGCGATCTCCTCAACCAGCCCGACCGCGGGCAGCCCGACCGCGGGACTGCGCACGGCGGCTGAGGCGGTGACGCAGAGCCCTCCCGTCTGCGTCTTCGACCTTGACCACACCCTCGTCAGCTCGCCGCTCGATCTCAAGGCGGTGGGGCGCGAGATGGAAGCATTCGTGCGCGAGCGGGGCCTGCCCCTGCCCCGGCGCGAGCTGCGCTGGTCGGGGCCCGAGCTGTTCGCCTTCGTGCGAAGCGAGGCCCCCCATCTCGAGGCGGAGATCCTCGCCATTCCCCAACGCCACGAGCGGCACGCCATGGAGCAGGCGGTGCTGGAGCCCTTCGCCGACGAGGCGCTCCGCGCCATGAGGCAACTGGGCTTCGCCACCGCGATCTGGACCAACAACGACCGCGTGGTCGCCGACTTCGTCCTCGCGCGCTTCGACCTGCTGCCTCACCTGGACCTGGTCGTGACCCGCGACGACGTCACCGCGCTTAAGCCGGATCCCGACGGCCTCCGCGTGGTCCGCCTACGCTGGCCCGCGGCGCCCCACATGGTGATGGTGGGCGACGCCTGGGTGGACGGGCTCGCCGCCCAGGCCGGCGGCATTCCCTTCATCGCCTACCGCGCGGACCCGGCCGAGCTCGACCGCCGCGGCGTCAGCGTCACGGCCCGCATCACCTCGCTCCTCGATCTCCCCGCTGCGCTGGCGTAGCCCCCCACTCTCTCAGCCCTCGCCTCACCGCCCGAGGCGAGCGTTTCGGCTCGCACTGCCTCTCAGCCCTCGCCTCACCGCCCGAGGCGGGCGTTTCGGCTCGCACTGCGGGGTATACTCCCGCCGTGGATCTCTTCGATCCCCCGCCGTCCGCCACGCCCGCCGCCCCCGCTCCGCTCGCGGATCGCATCCGACCGCGCACCCTCGACGAGGTCGTGGGCCAGCAGCACCTGATCGGCCCGGGCAAGGTCCTCCGCCGCGCGCTCGAAGAGGGGCAGCTTCACTCCATGATCCTCTGGGGCCCGCCGGGCACCGGCAAAACGACGCTTGCGTCGCTCATGGCGCACGTCGCGGGCGCGCGCTTCGTGCTCTTCTCGGCGGTGCTGGCGGGCGTCAAGGAGATCCGGCAGGTCGTGGCCGAGGCCGAGGCGGACCGGGCGCGCGGCGGCAAGCGCACCATCCTCTTCGTGGACGAGATCCACCGCTTCAACAAGAGCCAGCAGGACGCCTTCCTGCCCCACGTCGAGAAGGGCACGCTCATCCTCATCGGCGCCACCACGGAGAACCCGTCCTTCGAAGTCAACGCCGCGCTCCTCTCGCGCTGCCGCGTCTACGTGCTCCAGCCGCTGTCGGAGGAGGACATCGTGGCCATCCTCGAGCGCGCGCTGCGCGATCCCGAGCGCGGGCTCGGCGGGACGGCCGCCGCTGCCGATACCGACGCGCTGAGGCTGATCGCGCGCCTCTCGGACGGCGACGCGCGAGGCGCGCTGAACATCCTCGAGCTGACGGTGACGCTGCACGCGGGCGCGGTGACGGAAGGCGCGATCCGCGACGCCGTCCAGAAGAAGGCGCTCCTCTACGACAAGTCGGGCGAGGAGCACTACAACCTGATCTCGGCCCTGCACAAGTCGCTGCGCGACTCCGACCCCGACGGCGCGCTCTACTGGCTCGGGCGCATGCTGGAGGCCGGTGAGGACGCGCTCTACGTCGCGCGGCGCCTCGTGCGCTTCGCCTCCGAGGACGTGGGCAACGCGGACCCGCAGGCGCTGCGCCTGGCGCTCGACGCCAAGGAGGCCTATCACTTCCTGGGCTCGCCCGAGGGTGACCTCGCGCTCGCGCAGGCGGCCTGCTACCTGGCGCTCGCGCCCAAGTCGAACGCCGTCTACGCCGCGTGGAACCAGGTCCGCCAGGACATCCAGGACAAGCCCGCCGAGCCCGTGCCGCTACACCTCCGCAACGCCCCGACCGGGCTCATGGCGAACCAGGGATACGGCAAGGGCTACCAGTACGCGCACGACGCAGCGGAGGCGCGCGTGAGCCAGGAACATCTGCCCGAGGCGCTGCGCGGCCGCGTCTATTACCGGCCCGTGGACCGCGGGCTCGAGAAGGAGTTGGCAGCGCGCCTCGAGGCGTGGAGGAAGTGGCGGGAGCAGCAGGGCAAGCGGTGAGCGCCCGCGGCCGACTCGCCTACAGCGCCCGCGGCCGGTTCACCTACAGCGCCCGCGGCCGGTTCACCTACAGCGACCGCGCCTGGCTCGCCGCCATCTGCGCCTCCGAGCTCGGGACACTGCTGGTCTTCTCCAACTTCTCGGCGCTCCTGCCCATCCTCCAGAAGGACTGGGGGCTCAGCAATAGCGAGGCGGGACTGATCGTCTCCTTCTACCAGTTCGGCTATATCGGCGCGGTCATGATCCTCGCGACCCTGACCGACTACATGCCGCCGCGCCGCATCTATCTCTGGAGCGCGTTCTGGACGGCCGCGGCCAGCCTGGCCTTCGCGTTCTGGGCGCAGGGGTTCCTCTCGGCCATCCTCCTGCGCGGCGCCGTCGGGCTCGGGCTCGCCGGCACGTACATGCCGGGCATGCGCATGGTCGCCGAGCGCTTCGCTGAAGGCCGGCGCGGCTTCGCCATGGGCTGCTATATCGGCAGCTTCACCCTTGGCACATCCGTGTCGCTCCTGCTGACGGGCTGGGCCAATGGGCTGTGGGGCTGGCGCTGGGCCTTCGCGCTGACGGCGGCGGGGCCGCTCCTGGCAGGGCTGATCGGCTGGTTCGTCCTGCCCCGTGGGATGGCGGCTGCGCCCAAGCCCGTTCCCTCGAGCGGGAGGCCAGGCGCCGCCAGCACCAATAGAGAGCGGCTGGGCCCTGTCCTCAAGAACCGCCCCGCCATGCGGCTCATCACGGCCTACGGTGCGCACACCTTCGAGCTCATGGGCATGCGCGGCTGGATCGTCCCCTTCTTCACCGCGAGCCTCGTCGCCTCGGGAGCGGCCCTGGCCGAGGCCAACCAGCGGGCCGCGCTCGCGGCCTCGGCCGTGCTGGCCATCGGCGCCCTGCCCCATCCCTTCACGGGCCTGGTCTCCGATCGCTTCGGCCGCGCGCGGCCGATCAGCGTGCTCATGCTGCTCTCGGCGGCGTGCTCGTTCGCGATCGGCTGGGGTCTCGCCTGGCCGTTCTCCACCCTCGTCGCGCTCGGGCTCCTCTACGGCGTGCTCATCACGTCCGAGTCGGCCATCGTCTCGACCGGCATCGCCGATGCGGCCGAGTCGACCTATCTCGGGCGAACCATGGCGCTCCAGTCCACGGTGGGCTTCACGGCCGGCGCGCTGTCACCATGGGCCGTGGGATTCGTGCTCGACTGGGCGCCGCGCTGGGGCGCCTCGGCCGAGTCCAAGTGGATCTGGGGCTTCGGGCTCCTCGGCGCCGTGGCGCTGCTGGGACCGCTCACGGTGCGCTTCAAGGAGTTCACGCGCGCAGGCTGCCGATAAGGGGCCATCTGCTTCGTTGGCGCCCTTGACCGCAGGCTCGACGTACAGAGAGTACGCCTCGCCTGCGATCTTCGGGCGCCGCCTCGCATCTGACCCCTTCTCGACAGCCTGCGTGGCCATCTAGCGACCCTCTGTTAGAGTAGGGCGATGGCGAAGAAGCTCCGCGTGGGCGTGGTCTTCGGCGGCGAATCGGGCGAGCACGAGGTGTCGCTCGCCGGCGCGGCGTCCGTGATGGCCGCCATGGACCGCGAGCGCTTCGAGCCGGTGCCGATCGGCATCACGCGCGAGGGGCGCTGGCTCGTGGGCGGCGACCCGCTGCGGGCGCTCGCCCAGGAGGCCGCGGGCAAGGCGCTCGGCGAAGGCGGCCCCGAGGCGTCGGTCAAGCAGGAGCTCGCGGTCCGCGCGGGCGGCGCGGCGTCCTCGACGGCGCTCCAGCGCGTCGAGTCGAGCGAGGGCCTGCCGCCGGGCCTCCGTGAGCGGCTCGACGTGGTCTGGATCATGCTCCACGGCCCCCGCGGCGAGGACGGCACGATCCAGGGCCTGCTCGAGCTGGCGGGGCTGCCGTACGTGGGCGCGGCCGTGCTCGCCTCGGCCATCGGCATGGACAAGGCCGCGATGAAGGACATGTTCCGCGCCCATGGTCTGCCGGTCGTGGACTATCTCGTCGTGAAGCGCCACGAATGGCGGCGCGACCCCGCCGCGATCGAGCGCGCCGTCGCTGAAACCATCGGATTCCCCTGCTTCGTCAAACCCGCCAACCTCGGCTCGAGCGTCGGCATCAGCAAGGTCAAGGCGCCGGAGGACCTGGCCGCCGCGCTGGCCCTGGCCGCCGGACACGACCGCCGCGTGCTGGTCGAGCGCGCCGTGCAGGGGCGAGAGGTCGAGGTCGCCGTGCTGGGCAACGACGAGCCGCAGGCATCCGTCCCGGGCCAGGTCTGCTTTGCTCGCGAGTGGTACGACTACGAGACCAAGTACGGTGCCGGCCACACGACCTTCAAGGTGCCGGCGCCGCTCGGCCCCGAGGTGACGGCGCGGGTGCGCGAGCTGGCGATCCGCGCGTTCAAGGCCATCGACTGCGCGGGGCTCGCGCGCGTGGACTTCTTCATCGAGGGGGAGGCGGGCGTGCTCGTCAACGAGATCAACACCCTGCCCGGCTTCACCGCGACGAGCGCCTACCCCAAGCTCTGGGAGGCCTCGGGCATCTCCTACACCGAGCTGATCTCCCGCCTGATCGATCTCGCCCTCGAGCGCCGGTGAGCGCATGCAGCGCGGCTTCGGCCTCATCTCCGTCCTGATCTCTCTCCTGATCGTCAGCGCTCTCACGGGGGTGATCCTCCAGGGGTACTTCCAGGCGACCGTCGGGCCGCTCACGCGGGACCTTTCCGGGGAAAGCGTCCGTCCGGACCAGGGCGCGCGGCTCGCCGAGGCCCAGGGGCTGCTCACCCGCACCATCGTGGCGCTGACCCTCTGCGCGCAAGCCAAGGGCCTGGCCGGCCGCTCATGCTCGTTCGCCGAAGTCGCCGGGAACGCCGGCGTCGGACCGACGGGCCAGAGCGCCGACGGACGCTGGCAGATCACCGTCGCCCACCTCAGCACGAGCGCCGCGGGGTCCGTACCCGTCGGCCAGGTCTCCGTCGCGGGTGTCGGCGGCAACGCCAAGGGACTCTCCGCCTCCCTCTTCGCCACGCCGGACGGCAGCATCACACGCTGCGACGCCTCGGGCGGCCCGCCGCCGTCGAGCCCGTCCTTGGGCCAGGGCTGCTGATGGGCCAGGGCTGCTGATCGGCGTGCGCGTCGTCATCGCCGGCGGCGGCACCGGCGGGCACACGAGCGCGGGGCTGGCGGTGGCGGCGGCGCTCGTCCGGGACGGCGCAGAGGTCCACTGGATCGGCAGCCACGATGGCGTCGAGGCGCGGCGCGTGCCCGAGGCGGGCCTGCCCTTCCATCCCATCTCGACGGGCAAGCTCCGCCGCTACTGGGACCGGCGCAACGCGAGCGATCTCCTCGTGCGCGTGCCCGCGGGCCTGATCCAGTCCTGGAGGCTCCTGCGGAGCCTGAGACCCGCGGTTCTTTTCTCCTTGGGCGGCTTCGTCAGCGTGCCGCCCGCGCTCGCGGCCCGCGTTCTCGGCATCCCCATCGTGGTCCACGAGCAGACGGCCGTCCCCGGCCTCGCCAATCGCTTGACGGCGCGCTTCGCCGCCCGGATCGCCGTGTCCTTCGCCGTGTCCTCTCCTGGGTTGGGCAGCGGATTCCCGACGGACCGGGTCGTCCTGACGGGCAATCCCGTGAGAGAGGAAATCCTGGGAGGCAGCCGCGAGGCCGCGCTCGGGCACTTCGGCTTCGACGCGGCTAGGCCGCTGGTCTACATCACGGGCGGCGCCCAAGGCTCTCACCGGATCAACCGCGTGGTGGGCGAGGCGCTGCCGCGGCTTCTCGCGATCTGCCAGATCCTCCACCAGTGCGGTGACAACGCCGAGACCGGCGATCACTCCTGGCTCCAGGATCGGGCCCGCGCCCTGCCGCCTGCGATCCGGCCGCGCTACGCCGTGAGAACATACATCGGCGCCGAGCTCCGCGACGTCTACGCGGCGACGACCCTGCTCGTGGGGCGCAGCGGGGCGGGCACCGTCATCGAGTGCTGCAGTCTCGGCGTGCCGGCCGTCTTCATCCCGCTTCCGGGGGCGAGCGGTGACGAGCAGACGGCCAACGCCGGGCTCGTGGAGGCCGCGGGGGGCGCCGTGGTCCTTCCGCAGGGCGATCTCACGGTAGAGCGCCTCGTGGACACGCTCACGCGCCTCCTGGCGGATCGCGCGGCCCTCGAGGCGATGGGCGCGCGCGCCCGGACGCTCGCCGTCCCCGACGCCGCCCAACGCCTGGCCCGGCTCATCCGCGAGGTCGCCGCCCCCTGAGGTCGAAGCGCAGCGGGCAGCCCTCGCATCGGGGCCGCGCGCGGCAGTGAGACTTGGCGACGGCCACCAGGAGCGCGTGGAGCTCGTTGAAGAGCGCCGGGTCGCCGGGCAGGTGCCCCTCGAGGAAACGCCTGAGCTCATCGTAGCCGATGTCGGCGGGCACCATCCGGTGGCGCGAGAGCACGCGGCGCGTGTAGGCGTCGGCGACGAAGACCGGCCGCCCCAGGGCGTAGAGCAGTATGGCGCCGGCTGTCTCGGGGCCGATGCCGGGCACCGCGAGGAGCTGGGCTCTCAGGGTCTCGAGAGGCGCCCCGCGCAGCCGGTCGAGGCGCCCGCCGGCTCGCGCCAGGAAAAAGACCGCGAGCGCGTGGAGACGCCGCGCCTTGAGACGCCAAGTCCCCGCTGGGCGGATGAGCCGTCCGAGCCGCGGTAGCGCCAGCCGGGCCAGCCGCCGGGGCCCGAGCCTCCGCGCGGCGCGGAGATTGTGTATGGCCCGCTCGACGCCAGGCCAAGCGGTATGCTGGGTCAGGACGGCACCCACGGCGACTTCGAAGCGGCTCCGGGCCGGCCACCAGTCCTGAGGGCCGTAGCGGGCGTGCAGTGCTGTATAGACGCGCAGGAGACGGTGGCGCAGGCTCACGGGGAGGCTTGATGACGGCAGCGGGATTGGGACTCTGGGCCGCGATCACCATCGCTGTGGCGGGACCGGCAACCTCGCCAGAGTACCTGCCGCTCTTCGTCGCCCAGTCGGAAGGATACTTCGCCCAGGAGAAGCTCGAGGTGACGCTCACGATCGAGCGCTCGGAGAGCGACGCCGCGCAGGCGATGGCCCGGGGCCGCGCCGATATCGCCGCCACCTCGCTCGACGCGGCCTATCGCCTGGGACATGTCAAGGGCGCCCCGCCGCCGCTCCTCTTCGGCCTGACGGCGGCGCCGCCTGTCGCGATCCTCGTCTCTCCGGGCCACAAGGAGACCGTCCGCTCTCCCCGCGACCTGCGCGGCCAGCCCGTGGGCCTGCCCGGCGTCGGCACGCCCGAGCAGGCGATGCTCGCGACCATTCTCGCGCGCGCGGGCGTCAGGATCTACCATGTGCCGCTCAGGAGCTTCTCCAACCGTGCGCTCGCCGGCGCGCTCGAGCAGGGTGAGGTGGCGGCCGCCGTCATGGCCGACCCCTGGGTCACCCGCTTGGTAGAAGACGTGGAAGTTCGAGGCGCAGCCGGAGGCGAGCCGAGGGCTGAGAAGAGCGCAGTTCGAGGCGCAGCCGAAGGCGAGCCGAGGGCTGAGAAAAACGCAGTCTCCATACTTGTGGATCTGCGGACCCGATCCGACGCGGCCCGCTGGCTCGGTGCCGAGACGGTCCACGCCGCCCTCTTCCTCCGTGCCGACGCCGCAGTCGGAGAGCAGGATCTCGTCGCCCTGGCCAAGGCACTCCTCCGCGCAGTGGCCCGCGTCAGCGACGCCCCCGCGGAGACGCTCGCCGCCGGCCTGCCGGCGTCGGTGATCGGCCAGCCCGGCGACTTCGCACTGCGCGTGGCCGGCGCGCGGCAGATCTATCTGCCCCGTGGGCGGGTCACGGAAGACATGCTCAAGGCGAGCCTTCGCCAGGCCCGCGAGCGCGTCGAGATGCCCGCCGCCGTCAAGCTGCCCTGGTTCCGGTGGTCTCCCCTGCTCCGCACCGGCCCGCTCGAGCGGGCCACGGTTGCGGGAGAGCCGCCGCCCCGCTAGACGAGCCCCCACCGCTTCAACAGCCGCCGCGTCGTCTCGACCGGCAGGCCGACCACGTTGGTGAAGCAGCCGTCCACGCGGGCCACGAGCCGGGCACCGAGCCCTTGGACGGCATAGGCGCCGGCCTTGTCGAGCGGCTCGCCGGTCGCCACGTAGGCCGCGATCTCCTCGGCGCCGGCGTCGATCATGGTCACCCGCGTCGTCACGGCGAGAGTCTCCTCTCGGCCCGACGGCGCATCGACGAGGGCAAGGCCGGTGACAACCTCGTGGGTGCGGCCGCTGAGCTCCCGGAGCATGCGGGCGGCGTCGGCTGTATCGCGGGGCTTGCCCAGGTAGCGGCCGTCCAAGACCACCTCGGTGTCGGCACCCAGGACAACCGCCGGGCCGCCCGTCCACTCGCGCGCGACGGCGCGCGCCTTGTCCAGCGCGACGGCGGCCACTGCCGCCTCCGCCGGCCCCGGCGGATGGACCTCGGCGATACGGCTCGGCTGCACGGTGAACGGGATGCCGAGCCCCGCGAGGAGATCCTGACGGCGGGGCGAGGCAGAGGCGAGGACGAGGGCTGGCTTGCTGCTCAGCTGACGATCAGGGGGTTCTTGTCCGTAATGACCCGGTCGTTCTTGGCCAGGGCATTGGTCAGGAACTTGGGCAGGTTGAATGAGTGCAGGTGCGCGGCCCCGTTCCAGTAGCCGAGAGTATCTGGGTTCATCCGCGAAGAAATCAGCCCGTCGATTTCGCGAGCCGTCTGCTTGCGCGGGTCGGTGCCCTTGGAGGCCAGGATGAAGCCCCAGGGAGTCCCGAAGCAGGAGATGAAGCCCTGGTACGGCGCGACGACCTGGAACACCTCGCGGAGGGTCCGGTTGACGGCGCCGTAGAAGAACAGCTCGTTGATCTTGGTCATGCCCGCCTGCATGGTCATGATCCCGTTGTCCGTCAGCCGGTCGCGGATCAGGGTGTAGAACTCGGTCGTGAAGAGCAGGCAGGCCGGGCCCTCCCCGAGCGGCTCCGGCAAGTCCACCACGATCAGGTCGAAGCGCTCCTTGGTCTTCTCAAGGTAGGCCCGGGCGTCCTCGTGGAGCACCCGGGTGCGCGAGTCCTCGAAGGCGCCCTGGTGCATCTCGGGCAGGTGCTTCTTACACTCCTCGACCACCTCGCCGTCGATATCCACCATGAGGCAGTCGCTGATGCTCGGATGCCGCAGGATCTCCCTGACCGTGGCGCCCTCGCCCCCGCCGATGACCATGGCGCGGACCGGCTTTGGGTGTGCCAGGAGGCCCGGCTGGACCAGGATCTCGTGGTAGATGAACTCGTCGTGCTGGCTCGACTGGATGCGGCCGTCGAGGACCAGGACCTTGCCGTAGGAGTGAGTCTCGAAGATCTCCATGAACTGGAACTTGGTCTGGCGGGTGGCGATGGTGCGGGCGATGGCGTGCATGTGGCCTTCAACCGGCGTGGTGCTCTCGAAGAACCACTTGTACTGCGGGGGACCGCTCATCCTCCCACTGGCACCTTGGCGCCTGGCACCTTGGCGACTGGCATCTTGGCGACTGGCACCTTGGCGACTGGCATCTTGGCGCCGGCCGGCTTGTGGGGCATGGGTGAGGCCTGGAGAAAGATGCCGCGCTGGAGCTCGACGACGGAGGCCCGGCAGGCCCCGAACTGCTCGACCAGGTAGTTGGCCGCCGTCTGGGGCTGGAGCACGTCGCCGCAGGAGAAGATGTCCACCGCAGCGAAGCGGTACTCGGGCCACGTGTGGATGGCGAGGTGCGACTCGGCGATCACGACAACACCGCTGATGCCGAACGGGTTGAACTCGTGAAAGACGACGTCGACGATGGTGGCCTGGGCGCGCTTCGCCGCCTCCACCATGGACGCCTTCACGGTCTCAAGGCTGTTAAGCGCTTCCGCGTCGCAGTCGAACAGCTCGAGCAGCAGGTGTCGCCCCAGTGCTTGCACTCTTTTTCTCCTCTCCGTTCGTTTCTCGCTCGCGAAAAACCTGCGAATGCGATTTTTCTGAATGTAGGGCCATGTTTTTAGCATTGCAAGGAAAAAATGCCCTCTCCGGAGGCTGTCGGCGAGGCCGAGGCGCCCGCCGCGGGCCCGATCGGCGGTCGTCAAGCGGCGGGATGAGCCGCCGTGGAGCCGCCGGCCGAGCGATCGGAAGCCGGCCGGCGGCCACTTTTCTCTTGCGTTCCACTCCCGACTCGCTAACATGGGCGAAGAAAAATTTCCGCGGCGTTTCACTTCAACCAAGGAGGCGAGGAGGAGAAATGGGCTGGAAACCGGTGACCAAGGCAGCCACGACGTCCGGAAGCGCTGAGGGAACGACCCCGCTCAACGCCTTCGACAACGCCCTCCTGGCGGCGGGCATCGGCAACATCAACCTCGTGAAGGTCTCCTCCATCCTGCCGCCCGAGGCCGCGATTGTGGACCTGCCCCGGCTCCGGCCCGGCGCGGTCGTGCCCACGGCCTACGCCGCCATGACCAGCGAAGTGCCCGGCGAAGTGGTCGCCGCCGCGGTCGGCTGGGCCCGCCCCGCCGACCCCAAGGCCAACGGCGTGATCATGGAATTTCACGACAAGGCCACCCGGGAAGAGGCCGAACGGGCCATCGTCCACATGCTGGAGGAGTCGTTCAAGAGCCGCGGCTGGACGATCCGCGACATGAAGGTCTGCGCCGTCGAGCACCGCGTCGAGCGCACGGGCTGCGCCCTGGCGGCCGTGACGCTGCTCTCCGACGACGACGTCGTTTAGTTCGGGAACTGCGAACTGCAGGACGTCGCGGGGCTGGGGCCCCGCCGTCCGAGGCGAGCTACCCACGTGACGCCAGCCGACCCACGCTTCATCGCGTGCCGGGCGCCCTACCCGGACGCCCGTATCGTCCTCTTCGGCATCCCCTTCGAAGGCTCCGTCAACCTCCGCACCGGCGCCGACCACGGCCCCCGGGATCTCAGGATCGCCTCGGACTCCATCGAGACCTACTCGCCCGCCCTCGATCGGGATCTGGAAGATCTCGGCATGGCCGACCTGGGAGATTGCGAGCTGGGCTCTGGGAGCCCCCGGGAGCAGCTGCAGAGGGCCCGCGAGGAGGTGCGCGGCTTCTGGCGGCCGGGCCTCCTGCCCGTCATGCTGGGCGGCGACCACACGGCGACCTTGCCCGTGATCGAGATCCTGGCTCCGGCCATCCCCGACCTTCGCATCCTCCAGCTGGACGCCCATCCCGACTTGAGAGAAGAGTTCCTCGGCGAGCGCTACAATTACGCCTCAGCCATGGCCCGCGTGATGGACGTCGTCGAGCCCGAGCGGGTCTACCAGGTGGGCATGCGGACGGGTGCCCGCGAGGAGTACCGGCGCCGGGCGCCGCACCTCTACCCGGCGCACGCCATCCACCCGGTCGAGGCCGTCCGAAGCCTCGTGCCCGAGCTCAGCCGGCACCCGCTCTACGTCACGATAGACGTGGACGTGCTCGACCCATCGGAGGCGCCCGGGACAGGCGCTCCCGAGCCCTGCGGGCTCAGGGCCTCTGAGCTGGTCGAGATCGTCCGGCTGCTCGAGCCCTGCACGGTCGTGGGCACCGATCTCATGGAGGTCGCCCACGTCTTTGACCCGTCGGGGCGGACGGGCATCACCGCCTCCTGGATTCTCCGCGAGGCGATTCTCACCTGGTGGGGAAAATGAGGCCGTGAGCCAGAAGGGTCAGTACTCGGCGCCGCGCTACTACGAGATCGCGTTCGACATGAACCGGAAGCAGGAGGTGGACTTCCTCGCCCACTGCTTCCGCCGCTATGCGAGGCGCCCCGTGAAGACCGTGCTCGACATCGCCTGCGGCACGGGCCCGCACCTGATCAGGCTCGGCCGGCGCGGCTACCGCATGTCGGGCCTCGACCTGTCGCCCGAGAATATCGCCTTCCTCCGGGAGCGGGCGGCGGAGGAGGGCCTCGACGTAGGTCTCCACGTGGCGGACATGACCCGCTTCACGCTGCCCCGCCCCGTGGACGCCGCCATCTGCATGCAGGACTCGCAAGGGCACCTGCTCACGAACGAGGCCATCCTGGCCCATCTCCGCTGCGTGGCCAAGGCCGTCCGCAAGGGCGGACTCTACGTCTTCGACCGCTACATGTGCTCGTCGTGGACCGACCCGGCGCGGCGCTGGTCCTGGACGAGGCGGCGCGGGCGGGCGACGGTGCGCGCGACATTCGAGGCCCTCAAAGACCTCAACCCGGTGACCCAGACGTTCTACGAGGACATGGAGCTCGAGGCGCACGAGGACGGCCGCCGGCACGTCTACCGCCAGCGTCACGCCTCCCGCATGGTCTTTCCGCAGGAGCTCCGGGCGCTGGTCGCATTGGCGGGAGGCTTTGACCTGGTCGAATGGTTCTACGGCTTCAGGCCCCACCTCAAGCTCGACCGGGCCCACCACCCGCTCCTGATGGTCGTCGTCCTGAGAAAGCTCTGAGGAGTTTCCCCTCACCCCGGCCCTCTCCCCAGCGGGGAGAGGGAGAATTGAAACCCTCGCTCCCTCTGGGGGAGAGGGCCGGAGTTCGAGCTGAAACGCTCGCCTCGAGCGGTGAGGCGAGGGCTGAAACAGTGAGGGGGAGCGTCTAGACCACTATGGCCAGGCTCATTCTCAAGCGCGGCGCCGAGCATCGAGTCAACGCCGGCCACCCCTGGATCTACCGGACGCAGGTCGCCGACCTCAAGGGCTTCTCGCAGGCCGGCGAGGCCGTCGAGGTGGTGGATGCCGGCGGCCGCTACCTCGGCCAGGGCTTCTACAATCCCCGCCCGTCGCTCTGCTGTCGCCTCCTCACGAGGCGTGACGAGGCCATTGACGCCGCGTTCTTCAGGCGCCGGCTCGAGGCCGCCTGGGAGTACCGCCGGACGGCAGGCCTGGTCTCCGATGCCTATCGCCTCTGCTGGAGCGAGGCGGACGGGCTGCCCGGTCTCGTGGTGGACCGTTACGGCCCCGTGAGCGTGGTCCAGTGCCTGACGCTCGGGATGTTCAAGGCGGAGGGCTGGATCTTGGCAGCCCTTTGGCGGCAATTCCCCGACGGGAGCATCCACCGGCTCGACGAGCCGACGGCGGCACACCTCGAGGGCTTCGACGCCCGCCAGGATCCGGCAGGGCAAGAGCTCGTGGTCACCGAGGGTGACTGCCGCTTCGGCGTCACCCCCGGCGCGGGCCACAAGACCGGCCTCTACCTCGACCAGGCCGAGAACCGCGCCCTCGTAGCTCGGCATGCCGACGGGCGGCGCGTGCTCGACGCCTTCTGCTTCTCGGGCGGCTTCGCCTGCCACGCGCTTCGCTCGGGCGCTACCCAGGCGCTCCTGCTCGATTCGTCGGCCGCCGCTCTCGCGCTGGCGCGACGGAATCTGGAGCTGAACGGCGCGACGGCCCGGGCGGAGCTCAGGGAGGGCAATGCCTTCGACCTCCTGCGGGGTCTCGAGGCGGCAGGCGAGCGCTTCGGCGTGGTCGTCCTCGATCCTCCGCCCTTCACGCGTCGGAAGGACGCGATCGAGGCGGCGGCGCGCGGCTACAAGGAGATCAACATCCGGGGTCTCAGGCTGCTCGAGCCCGGCGGGGTGCTGGCGACCTTCTCCTGCTCGCACCACATCACGCCGGGGCTCTTCGAGGAGATCTGCCGCGAGGCCGCCGGCGATGCGGGCGTCAACGTGCGGGTGCTGCGCACGCTGTCCCAGAGCCGCGACCACCCCGTCCTATTGACCGTCCCAGAATCCCGCTACCTGAAGGGACTACTCCTCGAAGCGGTCTGAAGTCTTTGTCCGAGGTGGAGGGCGTCGAGAAGGGTCCAGATGCGAGGCGGCGCTCGAAGGTCGCAGGCGAGGCGTAGCCCTGCTACGTTGAGCCTGCGGCCGAGGGCGCCAACGAAGCAGATGGGCCCTTATCGGCGGCCGGCTAGCTCTCGCGGTAAAGCAGAAGAAGCACGCCGACCATCGCCAAGCCGATCGACCAGACGCGCCCGGGCAGGGCCGTCTCCCCGGGCTGGAGCCGCAGCTCGAGCCAGCGCCCCCAGCCCACGAGCATGGCGATCCCGCCCAGGGGCATGTGCGTTACTTCGATCAGGTACTCCGCCTTGAGGTTCAGCGAGGCGTGAGAGTGCGTGAGGAGAAGGGCGCCGCCCACCGAGCAGAGGATGGGGAAGACCAGGGCGGCGCGGGGCGAGCGGATACGCCCCGTGCGCACCATCCACTCGAAGGTGCCGAAGCCCAGCACGAGAAGCACGAAGATCCGGTGCTGGAGCACCTCCGTGAAGAGCATGCCCGCCCAGAAACCTTGCGGACCCAATGGCCAGGAGCCCGGATCGTTGCGCACCAGCAGGAAAGCCGCCAGCGCGAAGAAGACGAGCGGCCAGTGCCGCGCCCACGGCGCCCAGCCCGTGCGGTAGAGGATGGCGAGGATGCCCATGATCAGGACGATCAGCCCGGCCACGTGGTGGTTGTACTCGCTCCACTGCCGGTCCGCGTCGGTCCGCGGGGCCTCGCGGTCGGTCAGCGGCATGTCCTCGAGCTTGGACGAGGTAAAGGACGGCACGCGGGGCGTGAACACGTGGGCGACCTCGGCGAACGTGGCGCGGTCATTGACCACGTCCACAGCGGGCGGCAGCGACGTCAGGGAGGCCGCGGCGAAGAGCACGGTGACGCCGAGCCCCAGCTCGACCTCCACGAAGCGGCGGAGACGCAGCAGCGAGACGGGGTCGGCCGACGGCAGCCGTCGCACCACGAAGAAGTTGAGCGCGCCCAGCACGAGGATGAGCGCCAGGATCGTCATCTTGGTGCCGACCATCATGCCGTAGGCCGTCCCGGTGAAAGCCGAGAAGCCGTCCACGTAGTAGACCGTCAACCCGACGCCCCCCGCGACGAGCGCCACCACCGAGCAGAGCGCCATCGACGAGAAGCGCTTGAGCAGGAGCGCCGGCCACGCATCGCCGCCGCGCCCGTAGGCCATGGCCGTGAGATGCATGAGGCCTCCCACCCAGACTGACGCGGCATACTGGTGCACGGCGTCCAGGAGAAACAAGACGCCGCCGTGCTCGAGGCGCGCGGCCGCATGGCTGATCCCCGCTGCCGTGGCGGCCAACGCCACGGTCAGCGCCACCATCGCGGGCCACCACCCGGGCGCGTCGGGGCGCCGCCTGAGCCGAAGCGCGCCCACGATGAGCGCAATGCAGGTCAGCACGCGGAGCGCGCTCGCCTGGAAGTAGGCCGTGCCGAGCACCTCGCGGATGGGCCACGCCTGCCCGCCCGCCAACACCACCTGCTGGACCGTCAGCGCCAGAAGCTGTCCTGCCGTGACGGCGACTGCGCCCGCGACGACGAGGAGCAGGAGGCGGCCCAGCAGCGCGGAGAGCTCGGGGCGCCGGCGCGCGGCGGGCTTGAGGACGAGCAGCGCGAACAGCACGCCTCCGATGGCGGCGGCCTGGCCGCAGAGGGCCAGCCCCCGGAGCAGGACGTCGATGAACCCGGCCACGGGCTAGGCTCTCCCCTGCGGCCGGTCGGCCCAGAGCCGCACGAGCACGAAGATCGGCGTGCCGATCGCGACGAAGACGATGAACCACCCCGCCTTGCCGAAGACCGACAACGCCACGATCAGGTAGATGAAGTCGCGGTTGGCGAGCGCGTCGGCCGTCTTGGCCCCCGCCGAGCGCGACCCCGCCGTCGCGAACGCCGAGACCATGTGGGGCGCGACGACGAACGCGGCGGCGAGCGTGCTGGCGACGGCGACCGCTCCCACGCAGAGCGGCCATGGCGAATGCGCGGAGAGGCTCCAGCCGACAGCCATGCAGCCGAAGACCGCCACGTGGACGCTGTTGTCGCCCCAGAAATCCAGCGCCGCCCCGCCCGCGGATTCGAGGAATTTCAGCCGCGCGATCTCGCCGTCGCAGCCGTCCAGGATCGAGTGCAGGAGGAAGAGGAGCGCGCCCGCGAGCTGCCAGCCGGGGGTCGAGGAGAGGAAGAACGGCGCCGCCGCCAGGCCGATGGCGAGCGAGACGAGCGTCATCGCGTTCGGGGTGACCGAGGTCCAGACGAGGCGCCGCGTCAGCGCGAGCGAGACCAGCCGCTCGACGTGGCGGGACATGAAGCCCTCGGAGTCCTTGATGAGACCGCGCAGCAGCCACGACTCGGCGCGGCGCAGGTCGCCGGCCGTGCGAACCGCGAAGCGGCCCCTGTGATCCGCGGTCCCCTCGATCGTCGCGAACCGGCCTTTGAGGGCGGCGACGCACTCGGCCGCGCTCGCCGCGCGGCCGGCGGCGTCGAGCACCGGCTTCGGATCGTCGGTGTCCACCACGGCGACCTGCGCGGGATCCACCCAGAGCGTCTCGGGCTGGAGCGGCATGGCGGCCAGGGCCCGCAGCCACCGCGGCTGCGGGATGACGTTGGACGGTACGAGGATCACACGCCGGCGTCCCGGCTCCGAGGACGGGGCGGAGGCGAGTCCCGCGCGCGCCCCGGCGAGCAAGAGGCGCCGCCCGAGCGGCAGCCCCGCCACCATCGTCTCGGGAGTGATGTCGGGCGCCACGCCGGCATCCACGACCACGAGAAGGCTCTCCGTCACAGACGCGACCCCGCGAGGGGCGCCCGGCTGAGCGGTATCTGCGCTCCGCCCCGCCTGCTCGACTCGCGAGCCAGGTACTCGATCTCGCAGCAGAGCGCCGCCTCCGCGAGGTTGGTGTCCGCGTGCCCCTCGCCTCCTGACACCGCCCCAATGAAGCGGCCCGCCACCTTGTGGAACCAATCGGGATGATGCGAGCCGTCCGACAGCGCCGGCAGCCCCGACCAGCGCCGCTCGCCACCCTTGCCGGTGAGCACGAGCGTGTCGTCGCGGAGCTCGATCCTCCCCTCCGTGCCGTCCACCTCGACCCGGTTGCGCCGCTCCTCCGCGGCCCAGGTCAGGAGAATCTCGGCGCTCGCGTCGGCAAACTCGAGCCGCACCGACGCCGTGTCCTCGACGGCGAAAGCCGTGTGGCGCCGCGTCTCGAGCCGCGCGCCGACGCTTGTCGGCCGCGCGCCGACCCAGGCCGGCAGGACGTAGAAGACGTGCCAGCCGTGGTCGGTGAGGACGCCGCCGCCGGCCACCGCGGGGTCCACCCGCCAGTTGATACTGCCGCCCGCTGCCGGTCTCACCCGCAGCGTCTCCCAGACAATGCGCCGCACCCGACCGATCTCGCCCTCGCGGATGAGGTCGGCGGTCAGTGAGAGGATGGGCGCGTGGTGCCAGTTGTGCACGGTGTGCAGCACGCGGCCGGCCGAGCGGGCCGCTAGGGTGACGCGGCGCAGATCAGCGGGCGAACTCACGAGCGGCTTCTCGCACAGCACGTGCAGGCCCCGCTCGAGGGCACTGACGATAAGGGGCGCGTGGCTCGAGGGAGGGGTGGAGATGTCCACGAAGTCGAGCGGCTCGCCGGCCAGGAGATCTTCGGGCGAGTCGTACCAGCGCGCGCCGGGAAGCCGCGCCTCGCACAGGGCGCGCTGGGCGGGACGGGAGTCGGCGGCGGCCGCGATCCGAACGTCCGGGCGGCCGAGCCACCCGGGCAGATGCCCGTAGATGGCGACATTGCCGAGCCCGATGACGGCGCCGCGCAGCATGCTACTGGAGCCGGTGCTCCCTGACTATCGTCCCCAGGGCCTCGTCGAGGATGGCGAGCCCGTTGAGCGCGGCCTCTTCGCGGATGATCAGCGGCGGGTTGATGCGCACCGTCGGTGAATACGTCATCGCGGCAAGCCCGCGCCTGAGGCACTCCTTGTAGAGCGCCTGCGTCACGTCCTTGCCGAGCGGCTCCTTGGTGCGGCGGTCCTTGACCAGCTCCATGCCCAGCATCAGGCCGCGGCCGCGCACCTCGCCCACGCACCGGTACTTCTCCTTCATCGCCTCGAGCCGGGTGAGCATGACGGCGCCCACGCGGTCGGCGTTCTTGACGAGGTCTTCCTTGAGAATGATCTCGAGCGCCGCCAGCCCCGCCGCTGAGGCGAGCGGGTTGGCGCCGTACGAGGACGAGCTGGCGGACGGGTTGGACCAGGGCTTCCGGCTCGTCAGGTCATCCGTGGAGATGACGGCGGACAGCGGGAAGCCGCCGCCCACGCCCTTGCCGACGGTCATGATGTCGGGCACGACCCGGTCGTGCTCCGAGCCCCACATGAGGCCCGTTCGCCCAAAGCCCGTGATCATCTCGTCCGCGATCAGGAGCGCGCCTGCATCCTTGGCGATCTGCTGAATGGCGCGCAGGAAACCCTCGGGCGGGATGATGTTCCCGGCCGTGCCCTGCATCGGCTCGACGATGATGGCCGCGATCTCGCCGCCCGTCTGGTAGCGGATCACGTCGCCAACGAACTCGGCGCAGGCGATGCCGCAGTCGGGATACGTGAGCTTGAGCGGGCAGCGGTAGCAGTCGGCATACGGCGTCGAGTACTGGCCCGGCATGAAGGGACCCAGGTGGTGCTTGAAGTCGCTGCCGAGGAGACCCAGCACGCCGCCGGTCTTGCCGTGGAAGCCGCCCCAGAAGCCGATGACCTCGTCCTTGCCCGTGGCAACTTTGGCGAGTCTCAACGCCGCCTCGACAGCCTCAGCGCCGCCCGAGAACATCTGGATGCGCGTCAGCCCCTCGGGCGTCACGGAGGCGACCAGCTCGAGGAAGCGCGCGCGCGCCTCGGTCGTGAAGCTGCCGAAGGTGAGCTTCTCGACCTGGTTCTTGAGCGCCTCGACGTAGTGCGGGTGGCAGTGACCGACGGAGCCCACGGCGACGCCCGCGATGAAGTCGATGTACTCCTGGCCGTCCTCGTCCACGAGCGTGCACCCCTGGCCGCGCGCCATGGCGAGCCCCGCGTAGAGCGCGAAGCCCTGCCCGCCGGCGGCGGCGTGGCGCCGCTCGCGCTCGACGATCTCCTTGGATCGCGGCCCTGGCTCCCGCGGCCCGGGCTCGCGCATCCCGCTCACCGCGGCCTCCCCGTGAAGCGCACCGAGAGGTACGCGGCGATGGCGGAGGCGGCCTCCTCGCGGAAGAGCGCGAAGCTCGGCCACGCGTTGAGGTCGATCAGGACGAGCTCGCCCGAAGCGGTCGCGATGCAGTCGCCGCCGTAGATCTCGAGGCCGAGCGCGCCGGCCGCCTGGCGCACGAGGCGCGCGAGCGCGCGCTGGTCGAAGGCGTGGCCGCTGAGCTGCTGGTCCTTGTGGTAGAACCACCGGAACCAGGGCGGCTCGCCGTGGGCGCCGCCGCCGGGACCGATGCCGTAGAACTTAATCAAGTCGCCGTCCACGTGGGGCTGGAGGACGGCGCGCGGGATGCCGCGCGCCGCGAGCCCCTCGAGCGCGAGCGCGGCGGCCGCCGCGTCCGCGGCATAGACGACGTCGCCCTCCTGGGTGTTGTGGACGTCGGCGCGCTTGACCCACAGCGACCGCGGCGCGGCGATGCGCTCGTCCGACGTCGTCACGAGCCGGCTCGCGATGAACGGCACGCGCGCTTCCGCGAACTGCGCGATCATGCGCTCGCGATAGGTGTTGAGCACGGCGGCCGGGCTGTTGACCGCGCGAACCCCGGAGACCTCCAGCGCCGTGACCGCCTGGAGCGCCCCGGGCTGCTCGCACATGAGGAACATGCCGCGCGGCCTGGTGTCGGTGACGACACCCAGCTCGTCAGGCGTCTTCAGGTCGACCTGGAACCCCTTGGCCTCGAGACCCTTCGCGGTCAGGCGCAGGATCTCGGTGTCGTCGCTCTCCCGCCCCGGCGAGTGCGCCTCCTCGCGGAAGATGCCCCAGCAATGAGAATCGTTCACGCACTTCCTCCCGGTCCGCTCACGAGGCCCGCGCCGCCAGCGCTTCGGCCAGCGCCACGTCCTCGGCTCGATCCACGTCCACGACGGTCTCGATCACGTCCCCGTACATCGGCTCGCCTGACTCCAGGAGCCAGGCCAGGTGCTCCCGCAGCCTGCCGAGGCCGACGGGCGGCTCGATGCGCCGCACCCGCTCCGACAGGAGGTACACACCGGCCGTCACGAGCGCGGGCGACTCGACGCCGAGCGCGGTGATGCGGCCTAGGGCGTCCACGACCGCTCCCAGCGGTTTCTCGTCGGCTACGAGCGGCGTCACCGCCAGTACCGTCGCCTCGCGCGGCCGGCGGAGCGCCGCCTCCACGAAGCGCCGAAAGTCCGCCGCGCGGCACCAGGCGTCCACCGTCGAGACCAGCATGCGCCCCGCGCCGGGACCGCCGGCGACCTCGCGGAAGCTCTCGAGCGACGAGGCGGTCGTCTTCACGGTCAGCCGGAGGTCGAGCTCGGGGAACCGGCCGCGGACCCACGCCGCGCAGTCGCGCTCCTGCTCGTTGACGATGATCGACAGCCGCGTGATGCCCGCGGCGACGAAGTTCCGGATCGCCGACTCGATCAGCGGCACGCCCGCCACCTCTACCATGGGCTTGGGCACGGCCCAGCCGGCTTGCCTCAGGCGGCTGCCCTCGCCCGCGGCGATGATGCCGCCCGATAGGCCCGGCGACCCAGAGAGGCCCGGATCCAATGTCACGGCAGTATTCCCTCCAGGTCGCGCAGCGACTGGATCACGCGGTCGCCCGGGCAGCACGGCCGTCCCTGCCGCTCTGGGGCCGGCGTGAGCCAGATGTGGGCCATGCCGGCCGCGCGCGCTCCCGCCATGTCGCGGGCCAGTGAGTCGCCAACCATGACCGTGCGGCCCGGCTCGATCCCCAGCGCGTCTAAAGCTTTCATGAAAATGCGCGGGTCCGGCTTGCTGATCCCCACCCGCGCCGAGTCTATGATGACGCCAAAGTACCGCCGAACCTGCGCATTATCGCACACCGTCGCGAGATTGCCATAGAAGTTGGACACGATGCCGAGGCGGTAGCGGCGGGCGAGGCGCTCCAGGATCGGCGCGTTCGACTCGAAGCAGGCCCGGGCGTCGGCAAGGAAGCGCGCCGCGACCCGCGAGCCGAGCGCCGGAACATTCGGTCGAAGCGCTTTCGCCACGCCGTCGGCAACACGGCGGACGGTCTCCTCGAGCGAGAAGGACTCCGGCACGGTGCCGACGAGGGCATCGTCGGCCGCGTAGAAGACGGGATCGAAGCGCGCGGGCTCGACGGCGACGCCCTCGGCCTCGAAGAGGCGGTGGAAGCGCTCCTTCCACGTCAGGCCGTCGGCGTCGAGCGTGCCCCCGAAGTCGAACAGCACGGCGGAATTCACGAGGTCCTCTCCAGTCGGGACGGAAGACTGCGCGCGCCCGGGCGCTACGACAGCCCCACGGACCGGCGCGCCCGCGCCATGTGCTCGTCGAGACGCCCGGCCGTCTCGGCGCTGATGTCGCCCAGGTCAAACGCGAAGCGGATCATGTTGCGCACCTGGTTGAGCGCGCGAATGACCTCGGCCTTCTCGCCGCCGACACCTCGCTGCATGGCGGCGAGCGCCGCCTGCTCGAGCCCGGTGCCGACCGAGGCGCGCGCCTCAGGAGAGAACGCTCGCGTCGCCCGGAAGACTTCGAGGGCAAGCGCGTAAAGCAGACCGGACGGCGTCAGAGCCGCCGCGGGCTCGGGCGGCGTCTCCGCGTAGTCGATCATCGGCGCCGAGACGCTCAGGGCCTTCTCGATGGCGCGGTTCAGATAGTCGAAGTCGATGGGCTTGAGGAGGTAGTCCATGGCCCCGAGCGCGAGCGCCTCCTTGGCGCGGCCCGCGTCCTCCTGCTCGGCCATGACGAGGAGCCCCACCTGCACGTTGACCTCCCGGATGCGTTGGAGCACCTCGAGCCCATCGGCCTCGCCCAGGCGCAGGCTGATGAGGACGGCGTTGGGGCGCTCCCGGTCGAGCTCAGCCAGCGCCTCGTCGAGGTTGTGCGCGCGGGCGACGGCAAGCCGCTTGCCGCCGAGGTAGTCGGAGAGCAGCTCGATCGTGGCGGGCTCGTCGTCCACGATGAGGATGGTCCCGCGCGTGTCAGCCATGCGGTGTTTGGCTGTCTCCAGCAGCGTCGCTAGACCTTGTACGCGCGCTCGATAAAGGCCGGCACAAGGGCCAAGGCTTCGTCGAGCCGTGAGGCATCGGTGCCGCCGCCCTGCGCCAGGTCAGGCCGACCACCGCCCTTGCCGCCGACGAGCGGCGCCACCTCCTGCACGAGCTTCCCGGCCTGAATGCGTTTCGTCAGGTCCTTGGAAACGGACGCCACCAAGGCGACCTTCCCATCCATCAAGGATCCCAGACAGATCACGCCCGGACCCATGCGTTCGCGCAGCGTATCCACGACCGAGCGCAGCCCTTCGGCGTCGAGGCCGTCGATGCGCGCCGCCAGCACGGTCACACCCGCGACGGTCTTCGCGGCTAGAGCCAGCTCCTGCGCCCTGTTCTTCGCGAGTCGCGCCTCGAGCTGCTGCACCTGCTTTTCGAGCTGCTTCTGCTCGTCGAGGAGCTTCTGGAGGCGCCGCGGCAGCTCGAGCGGCGGGATCCTGAGGAGGCCTGCCGACTCGCGCAGCGCCGCCTCCTGCCGGCCTACATGTCTCAGCGCGGCCTCGCCCGTCACCGCCTCGATGCGGCGGACGCCAGAGGCGACGGCGCCCTCGGAGACGACCTTGAAGAGGCCGATCTGGCCGGTGGCCTCGAGGTGCGTGCCGCCGCAGAGCTCGGTGGAGAAATCCCCGATGCGGATGACGCGCACGCGGTCGCCGTACTTCTCGCCGAACAGCGCCATGGCCCCGCTCTTGAGCGCGGCCTGGAGATCCATCTCGGCGGGCGTGACGACGATGTTGGCCTGGACGTGCTCGTTGACGAGATCCTCGACCTTCTCGATCTCGCCGTCCTTGAGCGGCCCGCCGTGGGAGAAGTCGAAGCGCAGGTGGTCGGGCGCGACCAGCGAACCCGCCTGCGTCACGTGGGTGCCGAGGACCCTCCTGAGCGCCGCGTGGAGCAGGTGCGTCCCCGTGTGGTGGAGTTTCAAACCCTGGCGCCGGGCCGATTCGACGGACACGGCCACCTCTTCGTTTTCCCTCAACCTCCCCTGGTTGACGCGGACGCGGTGGACGATCAGATGGCCGCTCCGGTAGTACGTGTCCTCGATGGACCCCTGCCCCTCGCGCCCCATGATGGCGCCGGTATCGCCCATCTGGCCGCCGGACTCGGCATAGGCGGGCGTGCGGTCGAGGATGACCTCGACGACCTGGCCCTGCACCGCCTCGGTGAGCCGCCGTCCCTCGCCGACCAGGGCCAGGATCCGCGCGGGCGTCGCCAGCTGGGAGTAGCCGAGGAACTCAGGCTTGCCGATCTGCGCCGAGAGCTGGCGATAGATCTCGACCGTGCCGTCCCCGTCGGCGGCCGCCGCGCCGAAAGAAGCGCCCGCCCGCGCGCGCTCGCGCTGGGCCTCCATCTCGGTCTCGAACTGCTGCATCGCCTCCGGCGGCACGGACCAGCCGGCGTCCTGGAAGACCTCCTGCGCGAGATCGGTCGGGAAGCCATGGGTGTCGTAGAGCGTGAAGAGAAACTTCCCGTCGGCGACTTTTCGCGGGTCGTGGGCATGAGCCTCGAGGTACTCGTGGATCTTGGCCGTGCCGAGGCCGAGCGTCTCGCTGAAGCGCTCCTCCTCCTGCTTCACGGCATCCGCGACGTGCCCGCGGGCCTCGATGATCTCCGGGTACGCTCCGCCCAGAATCTCCACCACGGTCGAGGTCACCTCCCAGAGGAAGGGCCGCTCGAGCCCGAGCATGCGGCCGTGGCGCATGGCCCGGCGCATGATCCGGCGCAGCACGTAGCCGCGCCACTCGTTCGACGGCGTCACGCCGTCGGTGATGAGGAAGGTGGCCGCGCGCGCGTGGTCGGCGATGACCCGCATCGAGACGTCGTGCTCGGCATCTGCGCCGTAGCGCTTCGACGCGAGGCGCTCGACGCGGGTGATCAGCGGGCGCAGGAGGTCGGTGTCGTAGTTGGACGGCGTGCCCTGCATCACGGCGGCGAGGCGCTCGAGGCCCATGCCCGTGTCGATCGAGGGCTTGGGCAGGGGCGTCATTTTCCCCGACGCGTCCCGGTTGAACTGCATGAAGACGAGGTTCCAGATCTCGAGCCAGCGGTCGCAGTCGCAGGCCGGGCCCAGGCATGTCCGGCCCGCCTGCTCCTCCGGGCACGGGAAATGGTCGCCCTGGTGGAAGTGCACCTCGGAGCACGGCCCGCAGGGGCCGGTGTCACCCATGGCCCAGAAATTGTCCTTCTCGCCCAGGCGCAGGATGCGCTCGTCGCCCAAGCCGGCGACTTTCTTCCACAGCGCGAACGCGTCGTCGTCGTCGGTGAAGACGGTCGCCTTGAGCCGGTCCTTCGGCAGCCCCAGCTCCCCGGTCAGGAGCTCCCAGCAGAAGGCCACGGCCTCGGCCTTGAAGTAGTCCCCGAAGGAGAAATTGCCCAGCATCTCGAAGAAGGTGTGGTGCCGGGCCGTGCGGCCCACGTTCTCCAGGTCGTTGTGTTTGCCGCCCGCCCGCACGCACTTCTGCACGGTGGCCGCGCGCTTGTACTCCCGCCGCTCCTCGCCCAGGAACACGCTCTTGAACTGGACCATCCCGGCGTTGGTGAAGAGGAGCGTCGGGTCGTGGGCGGGCACGAGGGGCGACGAGCGCACCACGGTGTGCCCGTGGCGGCTGAAGTACTCCAGGAAGCGCTGGCGGAGCTCGCTACCGGTCATGGCCATGGCGTCATTATACCGGGGGTCAGTCGGACGGTGCGTCTCCGTCGGGGCGCGTCCCGGTGAGCGCCGCGACCGTCCGCATGACGACCGCTAGGGGGTATCCGCGGCGCACGAGGTAGTCGCGCAGCCGCGGCGCCGCCCGTGGGAGGCCGGCCCGCAGGAGGGCCGGCAGCCGGCGGCGTCCCGCCTCGAGGCACCGCAGAGCCTCGGGCGCCTCCTCGAAGGCGGCGGCGATCGCCGCGGCGGCCACGTCGCGCGGAATGCCCTTCTGGAGAAGCTCCTGGCGGAGACGGCGGCTGCCGACGCGCCGCCCGCGCGCGCGCGACTCGGCCCAGAAGCGCGCGAACGAGGCGTCGTCCACGTAGCCTCGGGAGCAGAGCTCGGCGACCACCGCACGCGCGATCTCGTCGGGCGCGCCGCGGCGCTTCAGCCGGCTCGTCAGCTCGCGGGCGCTCCAGGACTTGCGGGCGAGAAGGTCGAAGGCCGCCAGCTTGGCGGCCTTCGCGTCCAGCTCCCGCCGCTCCCGGGGCCCGCGCGCCGGGCGGCGGCCCCGCGACGCCACGGCTAGTTCCGCTTGGCGGGGCCCGGCAGCCTGCCGACGCTGGGGGCGCCCACGAAGCCGGGGCTGCTCGCGTCCCAGGTCATCTCACCGGTGGAGAAGATGCCCTTGATCTTGAGATCGAAGTCGTCGGGGTTGGTCGCGGCGTCCCGCGCCGTCTCGTACGTCACGAGCTCCTGGCGGTAGAGGCCGAGCAGGGACTGGTCGAAGGTCTGCATGCCGTACTGCGCCTGGCCCGCCGCGATGACGGTGGGGATCTGCGGCGTCTTGAGCCTCTCGCGGATGGACTCGCGGATGAGACCGGTCATCATCATCACCTCGACCGCCGGCACGCGCCCCTTGCCGTCGGCGCGGACCACCAGGCGCTGGGAGACGACGCCCTGGATGACGGCGGAGAGCTGGGCGCGGATCTGGTCCTCCTGGTGCGGCGGGAAGATCGAGATGATGCGGTTGATCGTCTCGGTCGCGTTCAGCGTGTGGAGGGTCGAGAGCACGAGGTGGCCCGTCTCCGCGGCGTGCAGCGCCACTTCCATCGTCTCGGCGTCGCGCATCTCGCCGACGAGGATAATGTCCGGGTCCTGGCGGAGGGCGGCGCGCAGCGCCTGCGCGAAGCTCGTCGAGTCCTGCCCGATCTCGCGCTGGCTGATGACGCACTTCTTGTCCTCGTGGACGAACTCGACCGGGTCCTCGATGGTGACGATGTGGTCGTTGCGCGTCCGGTTCATGAAGTCGAGCATGGCCGCGAGCGTCGTGGTCTTGCCGGAACCGGTGATGCCGGTGACCAGCACCATGCCGCGGCGCTCCAGGCAGAGGCGCTCCAGCACCTTGGGCAGGTGCAGCTCCTCGAAGGGCGGGATGCGCTCGGGGATGTGGCGGAGCACGGCGCGCACGTCGCCCTGGCAGAGGAAGACGTTGATGCGGAAGCGCCCGACGCTCGGGACGCTGTGGGCGAGGTCCATCTCCTCGCCCTCCATCAGCGCGTTGTAGCGGATCTCGCCCAGCAGCGTCATGGCCGTCTTGCGCATGAAGTCGCGCGTCACCGCCGGAAGGTCGTCCTGCGTCTCGAGGTGGCCGTGCACGCGCACGATGGGGCGCGAGCCAGACTTGAGGTGCAGGTCGGAGGCGCTGCGCTTCACGCACTCGCTCAGGAGCTGGTGGAAGTCCATGGTCGCTCCTACTTGGCCGCTTTCTGGGGCTCGGCGCGCACCGGCGCCGGCCCGCCACCGACCGGCTTGAGGCCCAGCGCCGCGCGCACCTTGACCTCGAGGTCCGCCAGAATCTTGGGGTTGTCCTTGAGGTACTTCTTGGCGTTCTCGCGGCCCTGGCCGATCCGCTCTGTCCCGTACGTGTGCCAGGTGCCGGACTTCTCGACGAGGTTCTGCTCGACCGCGGCATCGAGGACGGAACCTTCCTTGGAGATGCCCTCGCCGTAGATGACGTCGAACTCCGCCTCGCGGAACGGCGGCGCGAGCTTGTTCTTCACGACCTTGACCTTGGTGTGCACGCCGATCGACTCGGTGCCGTTCTTGATCGCCTCCTGCCGCCGGATGTCGAGGCGGATGGACGAGTAGAACTTGAGAGCCCGGCCTCCCGTGGTCGTCTCGGGCGAGTTGTGCACGACCACGCCGTCCACGAGGTAGGTGTGATTCCCTTCAATTTCCAGATCGAAGCGGTGGGTCGAACGGGTTGCGGGCTTGACGTACCGCTTCAGGATACGGGCCGGCACTGCGCGCAAGCGGGCACGATTCGCCAGGGGCGCCACGGATCCGTCGAGCTCGGGCTGCCACTCGAACCGGCCTCGCTCGCTCGGATGGAGCTTGAAGTCCATCGAGGGATGCACATACGGCGCGATCATCCGGTGGAATGTGGCGGTCTGCTCCGAGGAGAGCCAGAAACCCCGGCCGTCATCGCGGGGGTGCCCGATACCGAGGCGCTCAAAGAGACCCACCACACGAGCGCGGGATTCCGCTGAGAGGGCCGTGTTGTAGAGCACGGCTTTGCCCTTGCCCCAGCGGGCATAGGACCCCATGAATGACCCGTCATCGGCGTACCAAACGGCCAGCCCCCGCGTATCGAGCCGGTCGAGAACGGCCTGGGCAGCGAGACGCTCGCGGCCGGTGCCGTAGTAGTGGCTCCGCAGATCGGCGAGCGCCGGAATTGCCAGCGTGTCAAAGCCGAACCCATTGCCCGTGCGGCGAATGGGACTCGAGAACGGCGCCAGCA
Source organism: Candidatus Rokuibacteriota bacterium (assembly GCA_030647435.1). NCBI lineage: Bacteria > Candidatus Rokuibacteriota > Candidatus Rokuibacteriota bacterium. Next base: position 7,146 of record JAUSJX010000081.1, on the reverse strand, counting down.
TCGAGTGTTTCCAGCGCAGATAGTCCTTCTGCGCTTCGCTGTGCCCTACCCGGAACGACGCCGCGTGCGTGCCCACCTTCCGGAGGGAACCGTCCCCGAAGCTGCCGCCGAGGATCACCTGCCACTGGCCGGCCGTGAGGTCGTAGTCTCGTACCGAGACGAGCACCTCATCACCAACCTCCAGATCGGCGGCCGCGGTCGGTCCGTTAGGAGTGAAGATGACGTGGCTCTCCGTGGCTCCAAAATGGCGGCGACCGGACCGTCCCCCTTCGACCTCGAACTGGAGGAAATGATCGACACGGCCGTTGTCGAACCAGTTCACCACGCGGCGCGGCTCGATCCGACCCGTGGCGGAATCGTACGAGAGGACTTCCACGGCTCGACGCTGGTTCACCAGCTTGCCGATCTTCTCCGTGCTTCCATCGGCCAGGACGACTCGCGTCGTGTAGTGGAAACAGCCGAACATGACGCCTATTTTTTCGCGGATCTGGTTGATGAAGATCACGGCGCCGCCGGAGCGCGCGATGGCCGCCGTGAGCTTGCGGAGCGCCTGGGACATGAGCCGCGCCTGCAGGCCCGGCAGCGAGTCGCCCATGTCGCCGTCGAGCTCGGCCCGCGGCACGAGCGCCGCGACCGAGTCGATCACGATCGCGTCCACGGCGTTCGAGCGCACGAGCGTCTCGGCGATCTCGAGCGCCTGCTCCCCGGTGTCCGGCTGGGAGATCAGGAGCTCGTCGGTATTGACGCCGAGGTTCTTGGCGTACTTCGGGTCGAGGGCGTGCTCGGCGTCGATGAAGGCGGCCGTGCCGCCCATGTGCTGGGCTTCCGCGATGATGTGCAGCGCCAGCGTCGTCTTGCCGGAGGACTCCGGCCCGTAGATCTCGGTGACGCGACCGCGCGGGATGCCGCCGATGCCGAGCGCGACGTCGAGGGAGAGCGCCCCGGTCGGGATGACCGAGATCTCGTCGAACACGCCCCCCTGGCCCAGGCGCATGATGGCACCCTTGCCGAACTGACGGTCGATGGACGCGATGGCCAGGTCGAGGGCCTGCCGCCGATCGCTCTTCGCTACTTCAGCCATGGGTTCTCCTCCGAGGCGCGTAAACGCCCAATTCGACGAGCAGTTTCATCATTGTAGGGGCCCGTGGACCCCAAAGTCAATCAGCGCGTCCGACACATCCATCCTGACGCGCTCTTCCGGCGTGTCAATGTCCCGAAAGCGATACGCGGCGGGGAGTCAGACGTCGTACTCGGAGGACAGCGGCACGGAGGCGATGCCCGTGTAGCGAGCCCCCGAAGTGTAGAGGTCGCTCCGCATGAGCGCGATCGAGGCGACGGGCATCGAGCCGAAGGGCGTGGCGGCCCCGCGCACCACCGCCGAGCGGAGCTCCGGCATGCCCTCGCGCCGCCAGCGCTTCTCGTCGGTGACGCGGCCGATGGTGACGTGCGCCTGCCAGGCGCGCGCTTCGATCGGGACGCCCCGCCTCTCGAGCGCCTCGGCCACGCGGGCCTGCAGCCGTTGCACGTCCTGCACGCCCTCGGAGACACCGACCCAGAGGGTGCGCGGATGGTCGAGGGCGGGGAAGGCGCCCAACCCCTTGAGACTCAGCGTGAAGGTCGGCACGCCCGAGGCAGCCTCCTCGAGAGCCGGCACCACGTCCGCCAGCTGCTCCTCTGTCTGGTCGCCGAGGAATCGGAGCGTCAGGTGGAGGTTGTGGGGCGGCACCCAGGCGACGGTCTTGGAGAGCGGGCGCAGACGGTCGATCTGCGCAGCGACGGTCCGCCTCGTCTGCTCGTCCAGCACGACGGCGACGAAGGCGCGCGGCATCAGGGCACCAGCCGGCGGCGAAGCATGTCGAGCGCCGCTTGGGAGGACTGCCACTTGATGGCCACGCGGTCGCCGGCGAAGCGACAGCGGCGCGTCTCAACGCCGGCCGGCGTCGCGCAGCCGATGTAGACCGTGCCGACCGGCTTCTCCGCGCTGCCGCCGTCCGGGCCGGCGATGCCCGTGACGGCCAAGCCGCAGGGCGAGCCCGAGATGCGGCAGACGCCCGCCGCCATCGCCTGGGCGACGGGCGCGCTGACGGCGCCGTGGGCGCGCAGGAGCGGCTCGGGGACGCCGAGGAGGTCTTCCTTGGCGCGGTTCGAGTAAACGATGACCCCGCGCTCGACGTAACGCGACGAACCCGCGATATTGGTCAGCCGGTGGCCGAGGAGGCCGCCCGTGCACGACTCGGCGACCGACACGGTCCACGCGCGCTCCAAGAGGAGCCGCCCGACAACCTCCTCGAGGAGGTCGTCGTCCCGGCCGTAGCAGTCGGCGCCGAGCGCCGCGCGCACCTCGGCCTCGACCGGCGCCAGCGCGGACTCGGCCAGCGCGCGAGTGGCGCCGCGCCCGAGCAGGCGCACATGGACGTCGCCCTCGACGGGCACGCAGGAGACCGTGACGTCGCCCTCCTTGCCGAGCCATGCACCGACGCGCGCCTCGGCATCCGCCGCTTCGAGTCCGGTCGTCAGGAGCACGCGCTGGACGAGCGCCTCCGCCGCTTCGAGTCCGGCCGGCGCCTTGAGAAAGTCGCTCACCATGCTCCCGAGGTGTGGAGAGCCCAGGGGCAGGACGACGAGGACTCCGTTCTTCCCCGCGAGCGACCAGCCATCCCAGCCGTCGGGCGCCGACGGCAGAAGTAGGGCGCCCTTGGGCAAGAGTCCGAGCCTGTCGAGCCGCCTCGGCATGGCCTGGCCGCGCTGGGCAAACGAGGCCTCGAGCAGCGCCAGGCGCCGCTCGTTGAGGACGAGCCGCGCGCCAGTGAGGCGCGCGACCACGCGGGGCACCAACTCACCCGCCGAGCCACCGGGCTCTGCGAGCACGACCGTGAGCCCGCCGCCCTCGAGCGGTCCGCGCAGCGCGGGCTCGAGCGCCGCCTCGCTCGGGTCCACCACCTGGCGCGACGCGACCAGGGTGCCCGCTGCGGCCAGCGCGCGCGCCACGTCACGGGCCGCCCTGTCGTCGGCCGCGCCGTCCGCCACCGTGAGCACATGAGCCGGGCTCACCGAGGCACTCCGAAGAGCATCCGCGCGCCCATGATCAGCACGAGGGCGTAGACGCCCGCGATCAGGTCGTCCGCCACGACGCCGAAGCCGCCGCGCAGGGCCTCGACCTCGCGCGCCGGGAAGGGCTTCCAGATGTCGAAGAGCCGGAAGAGGAGGAATGCGCAGAGGAGGACACCGAGGGTGCGGGGCAGGAGCAGGACCGCCACCATCATACCCGCCACCTCGTCGATGACGATCACGCCGGGATCCTTGCGCTCGAGCACGGCCTCGACGCGGTGCGAGGCCCAGATCCCGACGACGACGACCGCCGCCAGCGCGGCCCAGAGGCCGACGCGGGAGAACGGGATGAGCCAGAGCCCGACGGCCGCCACCAGGCTGCCGGCGGTGCCGGGCGCAACGGGGAAGTAGCCCGCGCCCGCGCCGCTGGCGATAACGAAGGCCAGGCGGTCCGCGATGCGGATCGGCTATTCCCCCACGAGCTCGTAGCCGTCCACTTCGACGATGCGGACCTCTGCGAAGCGTCCGGGGCTGAGCTCGGGATCGCGGAGGTAGACGACGCCGTCGATTTCCGGCGCCTGTCCCGCCGTCCTCCCCTCGAAGGGGAAGGCGGGATCGGCGCTCGCGCCGTCCACCAGGACGGTCTGCTTCGTGCCGTAGAGCGCCTTCTGACGCTCCCAGGCGAGGCTATCCTGAAGGTCCTGGACCTGGTGCGCGCGCGCCGCCATCACGTCCGCGGGCACCTGGTCAGGCATGGTTGCCGCAGGCGTGCCCTCCTCGACCGAGTAGGTGAAGACGCCCAGGCGGTCGAAGGCCGTGTCCTCGACGAAAGACAGGAGGTTGTCGAAAGCGGCGTCCGTCTCGCCGGGAAAGCCCACGAGGACCGTCGTGCGGATCGTGACGCCCGGGATGGCTTCGCGGAACTGCGCCACGATCTCTCTCATCCGTCGCGCGGTGACGGCGCGGCGCATGGCCCGGAGGATCGCATCGTCGCCGTGCTGCACCGGCATGTCGAGATACGGCACGACGCGCGCGCGCCGCCACTTGTCCACCAGGCGATCGTTTACGTGCGCTGGGTGGACGTACATGGGCCTGATCCACGGCATGCGCGTCTCAGAGAGCGCGAGGAGCAAATCGCCGATGTCGCCGTTTCCGGGCAGCTCCCTGCCATAGGCGAGCGTGTCCTGGGAAACGAGGATGGCCTCCTGGATGCCCTGCCTGCAGAGCCCCTCGACCTCGGCCACGATGTCCGGGAGCTTCCGGCTCCTGTGCGCGCCCCGGAATTGGGGGATGGCGCAGAAGGTGCAGCCCATGTCGCAGCCTTCGGCGATCTTCACGTACGCGTAAGGTACCCTCGACGTCAGCAGCCGCGGAGTCTTCGAGTCGTAGAGATAGCCCGGCGGCGCGCTCGTGACCCAGTCCTGCCGGCCATCCGCCTGGTTGACGAGATCCACGATCCGGTCGAGCTCGGATGTGCCGAGGATGGCCGTGACCTCGGGGATCTCGCTCAGGATCTCGCCGCCGTAGCGCTGGGTGAGACACCCGGTCACGATGAGCGCCCGCGCGCGGCCCGCCTCTTTCACGCGCGCCAGCTCGAGAATCGTCTGGATCGATTCCTCGCGCGCCCGGTCGATGAAGGCGCAGGTATTGACGACGAGGCAGTCGGCCGTCTCGGCGGTATCCGTGATCTCGTGGCCGGACCGGGCTAGCATACCCAGCATCAGCTCGGAGTCGACCTGGTTCTTGGGGCAGCCGAGAGTGGTGAAATGGACTTTCATGACGCGACTTTATGATCCCACAGGGCGTCATGGTGAGTCAACGTGCGCTCCACGGAACAAGTTTTGGCGCCGGGGGTTAGAGGTGTATGGTACCGGCAATGTCAGGCCTGCTCCGATCGCCCCGGCCCTGCGTCGTAGCGCTCCTGACCACGGCACTCGTGCTGGGGATCAACGGTTTCGTGGGCGCGATCCACTCGGTCCACCACCTGCCCGCGCCCGTGGAGACCCACGCGCACGGCGCGCACGATCAGGGACACGACCGGGGACACGGCGAGCCAGACCCGGCGCCCGCCGGCGCGCCCGACCCGAGCTGTCCGGTGGCGGCCGCCGCGCTGCACCTCGCCGCAACCGAGGTGGCAGCGCTCCCCGCCCTGGACCCCTCGCCGGCCGAGGCCGAGCTGGTGGCACCCAGACAGCAGGATAAGCCGCGCCTGGCCCGGAGACAGCCCGGCTCCGGACGAGCGCCTCCCTCCCTCCGCTCGCTCGCCAGCTAACCCGCCGCTTCGCCAAGGATCCTCCGGCAGACGTCAGCCGCCCGACTCGGCGCAGCGGCTGAGTCTCCCTTTCAGCGACTGGAGGAACCCATGGCATCACCGTACTTAGCGGCCGCGCTAGCCGCCGCGCTGGCCCTCTGCGCCTGGCCCGCGCTCGCTTCCGCGCACGGCCTGGCCGGCAAGCGCTTCTTCCCGTCCACGCTCACGATCGAGGACCCCTTCGTCGCCGACGAGCTCTCGCTGCCGACCTTCCTGCACCTCAAGCAGCCCGGGGAGGGCGACGTACCGTCCAGCCAGTTCACCAACATCTCGGGCGAGTTCTCGAAGCGCATCTTCCCCAACCTCGGCTTGACGCTCGAGGGGGAATGGAACCTCCTCGACCCCGCGGATAACCGCAGGACCGAAAGCGGCTTCGGCAACCTCGAGGTGTCGCTCAAGTACCAGTTCTTCACCAGCGCCGTCCACGAGGCGATCCTCTCGGTAGCCTTCGGCTGGGAGGCGGGCGGTACGGGCAGGAGGAAGGCCGGCGCCGAATCCTTCGACGTCTTCAAGCCCGCCATCCTCTTCGGCAAGGGCATGGGCGACCTGCCCGAGGCGCTCCGGTGGCTCAGGCCCTTCGCGGTCACCGGCGTCGTCGAGGGCGTCCTGCCGACCCGCAGCGGCAACAAGACCTTCGTGATCAACGACAACGGCGATCTCGAGGTCGAGATCGAGAAGAACCCCAACGTCTTACACTGGGGCTTCGCCGTCATGTACAGCCTGCCGTATCTTCAGTCCTTCGTGAAGGACATCGGGCTGCCGGCCGTCATCAACCGGCTGATCCCGCTGGTCGAGATCGACATCAACAACCCGCTCGACCGCGGGTTCGCCGGCAAGACCACGGGCACGGTCAACCCCGGCATCATCTGGGCGGGCAAGTACTTTCAGCTCGGGCTGGAGGCTGTCGTGCCGATCAACGAGCGCACGGGCAAGAACGTGGGCATCCGCGGGCAGATCCACTTCTTCCTCGACGATCTCTTCCCCACGACGATCGGGCGGCCGCTCTTCAAATGGTGAGCGTGAGGGAGCTCGGCGCAGCTGTCGCTCTGACGGCGCTCCTGCTCGGGGCGGGCGTGGCGTGGGGGCACGCCTTCCTCGAGCGGGCCGACCCGCGCGTGGGCAGCACCGTCAAGGCGGCGCCGTCTCAGGTGCGGGTGTGGTTTACCGAGGCGCTCGAGCCCGCCTTCAGCACCCTCGAGGTGGTGAACCAATCCGGTGACCGCGTGGACCGGGGCCCCGCCCGGGTGGACGCGGCGAGCCCGGTCCTGCTCCAGGTGTCGCTCAAGCCGCTCGCGCCCGGCACCTACCGCGTCAAGTGGCGCGTGCTCTCGGTGGACACCCACGTCACGGAAGGCGACTTCACCTTCCGGGTGAGCGAGGGCCGGTAGCGGCGGCCCAGCCAATTCGTTCAGTCACTCGATCACCTGATCCGCCCGCCCCAGCAGCGACTGCGGGATCGCCAGCCTGAGCGCCTTGGCGGTCTTGAGTAGGGTCGAGGACTGGCGCAAAACTCCGTAGGCTCCCCTTGGCTGTGTCCACCGTTTCCAGCTTCGTGCCCGTGTAGGTTCGCCGTAAGCCGTTTCCAGCCCCCGCCACCTCAAACCCGGCGTGCCGATTTCCGGCACCGGGCTTTCCTGGTCGTTTCGCGTCATGGGTTATGCGACCTATCGGCTGGGAGCACTTTCAGGCCTGGCTCAGGTACCGCACTCGGTAATCTGCAAACAACCCGAGCGAGTCATAGAGCCCCGCCGTACTCCACCTCTTCCAGCCGAAGCCCCGACGATTCC
>JAUSJX010000080.1 GCA_030647435.1 Candidatus Rokuibacteriota bacterium | reverse complement strand
GTACTCGCTGACACTGCCTTTCACGCCGAGGATCAGCCGATCATTGGGGAAGGCCAGATCATAGACCTGATCGAGATCGGCGACCAGCGTATCGAGGTGCCCGCAGATCTCGAACAGCTGGGCCCAGTCTTTGGAGTTGCGCGAGAGCCGGGAGGCCTCGAAGCACAGGATGATGCCGATATGGCCCAGAGAGACTTCGGCCGCCATGTGCTGGAAGCCGGCTCGGTGGGCGAAGCCGCCGGCCGAGGTGCCGAGGTCGTCCAAAATGGTGATGGGGTCGCGCCAGCCGAAGGCGACCGCCTTGTCGCGGAGGCCGATCTGGATCCGGGTGCTCTCCCCGTGGTTGCGCACTTGCTCCGGGCTGGACTGGCGGACGTAGACGATGGCCGCTCGCTTCAAATGATTCGCGGTGATCCTATCGGTCATCATGCGCTGCCCCTTGGGCTGCGCTGGCGTCGGCCGCGGCGCGCAGGAGTAGCTCGGCCAACGCTCGGATCAGTTCCCGTCGCTGCGGGGCCGCCAGCTCCACGCGGAGTTCGGGCCCGGCGGGCGGGAACAGCAGGATCTGGCGGGCGGGTCTCGATGGACGCGTTCGGCGCATGGCAGCCCTCCTTTGAGGGCATTGATGCACCGGTGGGGTCTGATTCGCCAGCCACAACAGCATCGAGCAACACCCGGAGCTCCTGCAGAGCGGTGATCGTCACGACCGGCTGTCCGACGGTCAGGACCGCACATGCGGCCGCGTTCGTCATCCACGCGGGCAGGGTGCCTCGCGTGCCGTCCGGCAGTTCGCAGAACAGCACCTCGCCGTTGGCAGACGGCACGCCGCGGTTGACACGGGCCATCTGGCCGTAGAGTGGGTGCCAGCGGTAGTGGACGGTGACGTCTTTCGATCTCTCAGTAGAATGTAACGGCTTCCCGCGCCCGGTGGCGCGCGCGCGTGGTCGCGTACGGGCGCGCGGCGCCGGCGCCCGGGTCCACGGTGGCGCCGCTGGCCGCAAATCCAGACGGCACCGGGGTGAAGACTCGTTCGCGCGCCTGGAGCTGGGCGGCCCTGATGCACCGGGCGTTTGCCATTGACGTCCTGGCGTGTGCCCATTGTGGGGGCCGGCTGCGCCTGATCGCCACGCTGCACGATCCCGTGGTCATCCGAAAGATCCTCGCGCACCTGGACCTCTCCCGTTCGGGGCAGAGTCCCGGCCCCGCCCCTCCCGCGTCCGGCGCCGCCGCGTCCTGATCGTAGCGTCTCGGGCGCGCGGCGGATGCCGTCGTGCCTGTGACGCGAGGTGGCATACGTGCTGATTCGGCCGGTCCGCCGGCCGATTGACGGCGGCGGTGTGTCTGGCCTAGCATGCTGCTCACCCGGGCCGACTCGCTCGACCCGCGAGGAGGGCGCTCATGTGCACTGTGGCATCGGTTCCTGGGGCGCCCGGTATCTGAGTCTGGGGGATTATGTCACGGGGACGGGAGCCACGGGGCTGGGGGCCACGAGGGGGGCGACCGTTGGCGGAGGGGGCTAATGTTGCCTACGCTCTCCCAGCTCAGGCCGAGAGCGCCTCGATCCTGAACTAACGCATCGGCTGGCTGGTACGTAGGAGACACACTCAGATGGCTTCCCGTGTGTTTTTCAGTTTCCACTATGAAGATGTCAAAACGTTTCGCGCAAACGTGGTGAGAAAGCACTCCATCACCAAGGACAAAGGCGACGCTGGTTTCTTTGACGCCTCTCTATGGGAAGATGCGCAGCGGCACGGCGACGACGCGGTGAAGCGTCTCGTCAATCTCAACCTTGAGAACACATCAGTTACCTGTGCCTTAATTGGCTCAGCGACGTGGAGTCGCCGCTGGGTACGATACGAGATACTGAAAAGCTACGACCGCGGCAATGCTCTCCTGGGCGTCCACATAAACTCGATCCCAGACAAGAACCAACAGACGTTCGCCCAAGGTCGAGATCCTTTTGGCTATCTTGGCTTTGTTGTGAGTGACGATGGCCGCACGCACACTTACTATGAGCACAACGGTTCAACATGGACGGTATATCGTGACCTCGGGCCAAAGGCCACGTCTTATGCCCGTGAACATTGGGGTAAGGGCTTCAAGCTTTCCGGTTGGGTCGCTTGCTACGACTGGACCAGTAACGATGGATATAACAATTTCGCGACTTGGGTTGACAAAGCGAAGTAGATGACACTCCCGACGGCACACACTTTTATCTAAGATGCATCCCAGAGGCACACCTGGCCGCCCGTGACATGCCACTAACTACCAAGTATCAGATCGTAACAATTGAACCGGAAGTCCCGCACCGCATGACTCCTGTTCTCAACGCAACGCTCCACCAGCGAATGGCAGACCTAGGCATTGACCCAGCAGATGCCCTGGCACTCTTCACCGAGGCGATGATGGCTGGGCTCGACAATCGCTCACCCACTGTCGCCGTCTACTTTGGAGGGCCAGCCCAAACCCCTCAAGCGGCCGCAGCAGTAGCGACCCTTCGTCACCACGGCATATTTATCCTTCCCGTTGTTCCGCAACTAGCGGGATACAAGACTCAGGTACCTGCGTCGCTTCACGAAGTGAACGGTACGGTCGTCCCCCCTGAAGACCCAGCCCTCGAATCGGTTGCCCAGCGCCTACTGGAAGAGCTCCGCTTGGTACGTGCCAAGCGGCTTGTGTTTATCACCTACCGTAGAAGTGATACCCGCGGCGTGGCTGAGCAGCTGTACCGGGCGTTCGACGACAGATCTTTTGACGTCTTTCTCGACACTCATAGCATTCGCTCTGGTTTTGAGTTCCAATCAGTACTGTGGGACCAGATGGCCGATGCGGACTTGCTCATCCTATTGGATTCCCCAGCAGCGCTTTCCAGCCGTTGGGTCAGAGAGGAACTCGCCCGCGCGCACGCACTCTGCCTAGGGATTCTTCAACTAGTATGGCCCGGCCACGCACGTTCGCCCGGGACCGACTTTTGTGTGCCGTTCTACCTAGAACCCGATGACTTTGCTTCTGGCCCCGCGCCCATCGGCGAACGTTCAGAGCTCGCTGCCGCGTCGCTCCACCGCATCATGACATTGGCAGAAGCTCTAAGAGCGCGTTCCTTAGCGGCACGGCATTCAAGATTGGTCGGCGAGTTGTGTCAGCGTGTCTCCACGGCTGGCTGGGGAATTGATATTCAGCCTGGATACTGCATCGACTTGCACCGTCCAGGCAGACCGACGCCTATCCGCGCATTCCCCCTTGTCGGTCACCCGGACTCGCACCAACTGCATCAATGCTTCGATGGTTGTGGCAACCCTCCGCTGGATGGCTTGGTGGTCTATGACCCTCTCGGTATGTGGGACAAGAAGACCTTGCACCTGACGTGGCTTAACGGCTATTTGCCGCTCAGAGCACTTCCGGTCACCGAACTGAATGCATGGATAGCGAGCGGACCATGAGACCGGTATTCCTATCCGCGAGCATCCCAGATCCCCGACGTCATCCCCGCTACATCGACACGGCTGACGAAATCGCCATCCGTGAATCGGTAAGTGCGCTAGCCACCGTTGTACTGCATCACACGACGCTTGTCTTCGGCGGCCATCCTGCAATATCACCACTCGTACGCCTGATAGCTCATGGCCTCGACGCGATGGACAAAGTCAGGATCTTTCAGTCTCGCTTCTTCGAGAGCGTCGTACCCCGCGACAGTCGAGAATTCACCGACCTCGTCTGGACGCCAGCGGTTTCGAATGATCGGGACGCCAGCCTCAGGCTCATGCGGGACCTCATGCTCAACGAGGGCCCGTTCGAAGCGGCCTTTTTTATTGGAGGGATGGAAGGCGTCGAAGACGAATTCGACTTGTTCTCGCGTAGATGGACCGGGACACCTGCCTTCCCGATAGCATCTACGGGTGCGGCCGCTCGGATTCTCTTTGACAGATACCGCGACAACATCCTGCCGTATCTGTCAAGAGGTTGGGAAAACAGGCTGCGAGAGGAATTCGTTTACCGGCCCTTCTTTGAAGAGCTTCTACACCTGTAGAAGGTGGCCATATTGGTGGCCTCCGTGGGGTGTGATTGGCGCGAGATCCTAAGAGAGGACAGGGCTTCAAGTCAATGCGATTCCTTCCTTATTGAGTCCTCAGCTTCGCACCAAGAACCGGGAAGGGGAGGCTTAACCCTCTTGCTATCTCAACCTCCTGAATCCTGTCAATGGCGGCGGATTTCTGAGCGCATCCGAGCGCTTCCCTGCGGCTTCAATCGCATCGGCAAACCGTTTGATGTTCCCGTCCCAGGGGTACGTAGGGAAGTCCACGAGGGGCGGGATGGCGGGAGGAGGTCCAAAAGCCGAAACCATTTGGCGATGGTCCGATAGGTGATTGATGAAAATGCCGAGGAGACCGTTCTGGCGCTTGATTGATTCAGCGATTTCGACCCTGACCCAAGGCCGAATGGCAGTGTAGGTGCCAATAAGGACTACGGTCACAGTGGTGCGATCAAGGTGACGAAGAATCATCCGTCGGATTCCGTCGTCCCCTTGGCGCTTGGCCTCATCGTACTCAGAATGGTCAAAGTACCCTGCCAAGTCTGGCCCGACGACGACGTTGGCATTCCTGACCTGATTGGCGCGAAAGATATCCCAGTCGTAGTGAAAGGAAAAGAATACTCGGCGCGCCACGGCCTATTTCCCTCGAAAGAGGGCGACAACATGGCCCACAAACGAGAGAAGCGAATCACGGTGGATGAGAGAACCGACAATGACGACCACGCCGACCAAGGGGGCGTGGATTCCTGCAACGGTTTTGGAGAACAATGTTCGCCTCCAAGCGAGCACCCTGTTTCTATCTGGTTTGATGCTCAGAGAGAAGGTAACTGCATCCTCACTTCCAAAAGTCCTGCAAATATCGTCATAGAGCTTGCGAAAGAGCCTCTCCTGACACAGATAGAAAAGCGTCCAATCCCCAAAACGCGAGAGCCGGGAACAGGCCGAGGGCAGCGCCTCTAGTCGCGAGGCTTACCCACGGCGCGTCGGCACAGCAGCCGGCTGTCGTGGATATACAGCGTCCCACCAGGATTGGGTCGATAGGTATTGATCCATTCGACTACACCCCCGTAGTCCCTGAGATCAAAGTCATAGCGCGACGCCTTAAACTTCTCCACACCAGCAGTAAAGTGTGAGGTTGTCGCTAGCATCGCGTTCGCGACGCGAAGATCGCTTTTAACTCCGTACAATGCCCGGGCGATCTCGACGCCAACCTTGTGTTCTGGCGCAAACTTCTTGCACTCGATAATCCATGACGTCGTGACACCGGCCACGTCCTTCGAGATCGCGAACAGGTCGTAGCCGCCATCCTTGCTCGCGGGAGTCAGTTGAACCTCCCACCCATAGCTCGCTAGTATCTCGGCGATCAGTTCCTCGAACTGTCGGGGTCGTAGCTCATGGAGAGCCCGGGGATTTCGTTGGAGGTGCCTGATCAGCTCATCCGAGATCACACCCGCAACCGTAGCCACCGAGCGCGTCTCATCAAAGCTGCACAACAAGATCAAGGCCCGTATCCGTTCGAGAGCAGCCTGATAGAACTCCTTCTGGTGGGTCGGCTCCGGAATATCTTCTCGATGGGCGTAGGCGAACGCCCGAGAGATGTAGTCACTGACGAAGGCGTGACTATCCGGGTGAACAGCCTCGAGGCCCTCCACTGTCGCCAGGGCCAGGAAGCTTTCAGAGTCCGCCGCCTTATATGACAGGGACTCGTCGACTCTCAAAAGGCCGACCAATCGTGCGCTATCAACCTTCGCGCCCCAGGCCGAGCTCACGTCAAAGACGGCCCCCCGTAGGTCCGCTCGGCGCAGGTCCGCAAGGGCGAGACTCGTCCGACTCAGATTCGAATCGCGAAGGTCGGCGCCACTGAGATCGGCGCCACGAAAGTCGATTTTTCTGAGCGTGTGCCCCTTCAAGTTATTCCCGCTCAGATTTGCACCGCGCATCCTCGCACGGATCAAGTAAGCGTCCCTCAAGTTGGCGCCCCGCAGATCGCAGTAACTCAGATTGGCGAAGTGCAGGCGAGCGCCCGACAGATCCGCATTGATCAGACGTGCTCCGGATAGATCCGCGCCATCGAGATTCGCGCGCGCGAGGTCACGGTTAGAGAGGTCGGCTCCACCAAGATCCGGCCGGGCCTCAGGATTCTGACGTTGCCACTCGTTCCAAGCCGCCACTCCCCGGAGGAGGACGTCTAGGTGTGCAGGGTTCGCCATAGCAATATCACGATGGTCGATGGAGCGTAGGCAACACTAGCACCCTCCGGCGGCGGGCGCCCCCCTCGCGGCCCCATCCCCGTGACATAAGGTGCCATACTCAGACACCGGTCGCCCCAGGAGTCGATGCCACGGTGCACATCAGCGGCCTCCTCGCGGGTCGAGCGAGCCGGCCCGGGTGAGCGGCATGCTATCCCAGACACACCGCCGCCGTCAATCGGCCGGCGGACCGGCCGAATCAGCACGAATGACGCCTCGCGGAGCAGGCACGACGGCGGCCGCCGCGCCTCTTGGGCGGTCCGAGCCTCGACGGGAGCAAGTTCAGTTACCGCGCCCCATCCCCTTTCTCTGGTCCGTCCTCCCCCGCCACACCCTCAAGGAAGCTCGCCAACAGCAGACGCACAACGCTCGGCAGCAGCGCGGCCCGCTGCACGACCGGGTTCAAGTAAGCCGCTTCGCGGCAGGTTCCATCTGCCACCAGAGTAGCTCTCCATCCAGCCGGGTGTCTCGACCGCCGGTCTAGCCAGGCCAGCCTCCCTCTGCTCTCCTCGGGGAGCACCGTGCATCGCACGGCGAGGTGCCCACTCTTACCGCGGAGGAGAGACCCATGATGACCGACTGGTACCAGCGCTCCATCAACGCCCTGCAGCTCAACGGCAAAGGCGAACGCACGCAGGAAGCCTACACCCGCGCGGTACGGATGCTGAGCACCTTCTACAGCACGACTCCCGACGAGATCACGGAGCCCGAACTCGAAGCGTACTTCCTGCGCCGGCGCAACGTCGACCACTGGTCGCCGAACACGATGCGCATCTGCTACTGCGGCATTCGGTTCTTCTTCGTGCACGTGCTGCAGCGGAACTGGCATCTCTTCGACATCCTGCGCGCCAAGAGCGAGGCGCGCCTGCCGGCGATCCTGAGCTGCGAGGAGGTGCGGGCGATCCTGCGGTGCGTGCGGACGCCCCGTAACCACGCCTTCCTGAGCACGGTCTACGCGTGCGGCCTGCGCCTGCAGGAAGCGCAGTATCTGGAGGTCTCCGACATCGACAGCCAGCGCCTGATGATCCACGTGCATCGGGGCAAGGGCGCTGTGGCATCGGTTCCTGGGGCGCCCGGTATCTGAGTCTGGGAGATTATGTCACGGGGACGGGAGCCACGGGGCTGGGGGCCACGAGGGGGGCGACCGCTGGCGGAGGGGGCTAATGTTGCCTACGCTCACGTTCTTCTTGCCGATGCAAACAACGGTGCCGATCTGCGCGCCGCCGTACCCGATGAAGTGCACCGGACTCCCAAGCTTCAATCCCTCGACCACCGCTCCCTCCTTGGTGCGGCTATCAACGTCTGTGCCAACTAGTATGCCTGCCTCGTGCACGCATTGTCAAGCGTGCTCAGGGCACGCATGATGATGTTGCGTAAGGCGGCGTTGTTATGGCAGAATCAAGCGGTGGCGAAACCCACTCGGGCAGAATTGAAGGCAGCGCTCAGTGATTACATGGGCACCCTCGCGCGTCGTGGGGCGCGCATGGGAGGCCTCGCTCGCGCGAAGAAGCTCACCGCCGAGCAGCGGCGGGAGTCCGCACGGAGGGCTGCGCGCGCTCGCTGGTCGAAGAAGAAGGCAAGGTCTCGATGAAGTGCCCGCATTGCCTTGTCGAGTTCCACGATTCGTGGACGGACGCCCTCATCATGTGGCCGCACGATGATTACCTCACCGACGAGAACAGCTACTGGCACGTTCGCGCCACGAAGTGTCCTACCTGTAGGCGGGCGATCATTGGGCTGAGGACGGCCGATGGGAACCAAAAGCCTCTTCGAGATGTGGCGGCCTGGCCCCGGGGCATCGCGCGGGCACCGCTTCCCCCTGAGGTAACGGACCCATTCGCGACCGATTACCGCGAGGCGTGCCTCGTGCTCGCTGACAGCCCAAAGGCGAGCGCAGCCTTGAGCCGCCGCTGCTTGCAACTTCTTCTCCGAGAGAAGGCTGGAGTGAAGCCGAGCGATCTCTACGAGGAGATCAGCGAGGTTCTGGCAAGCAAGACCCTGCCTACACATCTCGCTGAGGCAATCGACGCCATTCGGCAGATCGGCAAGTTCGCTGCCCACCCGAACAAGAGCAAGCATACGGGCGAGATCCTCGACGTGGAGCCCGGTGAGGCCGAGTGGTCGCTCGACGTCCTTGAGTCGCTCTTCGACTTCTATTTCGTGGAGCCCGCAAGGCTGGCCGCGAAGAAGGACGCGCTCAACAAGAAGCTCGGAGAAGCCGGGCAGAAGCCGATGAAGTAGGCGCACACTGTGATCCCGCGCGTGGTAATCGACAAGGCTCGATCGCGCGCCCACAGGTGTGTGCATTGCCAGGTGGCGTGGGTGCACGGTACTCCCTGGTGCGCTGCTGGGGTTGACTATCGGTGCGCGAGTTGCTGGCTGTTCCTGCGGTCGCTCACGTCGACCACGCCTCCTCGGGCTGAGGAGCGCGGCTAGCCTTGATGCGCCGAGTGTAGACACGAACCCCAACAAGCGGCCATGTCACCTCAGGCGAGAGCTTCCACCGGGTGGACACAGATAGACTGGTCGGTCGCTCCTGTTACCCGACTAACCTCACACCTGCCAGATATTACGGACGAGCTGTTCTCGATCTTGCGCTTCGTGTCCGAAATTCCTGACGAAGGAAAGCGCCTTGTGCAGTTCCACTCCAATCTAACCAATGACGCCGAAATTACAGCGCTGTACAAATTGGTCAGGAGTTTTATCCGTCAAGCGGAGACTTACTACCGCGCGGCCCGCACTCTGCACTACCGTTCCAGCGCCCTCCTCTACTACTATTGCTTCCTCAACCTCGCCAAAGCGGTATTGAGCGTACGTGGCTTGCCGTACGACGCGCGTCATGGACTCACATCGAAAATCGATGCAGCTAACATTGACACGGCGGCTCAGGCAGTGGAAGTCCACGCCGCCGGCGTGTTTCCCGCATTCTATCAGCAGCAGGTCCAGGCCACACTGCCGCACGGTGTTCGTTTAGACATCAAGAATCTCTTGGGGTACGTTGCCCAGGTTGCATATCAGTATGAGACCGCGAAGCTGGGACGGTCGGCAGTGTACCATAGCTGTTACGCCCGCTTGCTCGGTCACTTCCCCAATGATCAAGGCTGGTGGACTATTGCAGTGCCGAGGGATTACGACTTCACCGCGTTGCCAACACCGAATAGGCAGCGCTTCGATGACGAGTTCGAGGAAGTGGAACTATCGAAAGAAAGCGCACGAGAGTGCTTTGGCATCTTTGCTACTAGCCTCCCGGCGTATCGCTTCTATCAAAGCAAGACGGTCACGACATGGAGCACCGGCATTCCTAGAGAGCTTCCGCTGGTTTCGCTCTTTGGTTGCATGGAAGGCTACATCGAACCCAAGTACGTTGAGGACGGGTGTGACTTTACTCTATCGAGACCGTTCATACACCCGTTTGGCCCCTTCAGAATGACCGAACTGCCGGCGATCTACCTCGTCATGTTCTACCTAGGCTCGCTTGTGCGCTATCGCCCAGACTACCTAGACGACCTCCTTGAAACGCGCGCTGCGTGGATGCTGGAAGGCTTTGTCACCTCAGCTCCCCTTACGGCGCTACGAGCATTCGTCTCGAAGATCACGGACAAGGTGTACGTGTTCAACAAATGACTGGGTCGGCTCACGACGCCGCCTGCGCTGCGCGCTGTTCCTCGCGCAGCCGACGAAGCTCGCGGTCTGCACGACGCCGTGTGCTCAACCAGTAGCGCTCGGGCGCCACGAGTCGATAGATACTTTGCGGGCTCAGCCCGTGACGCTGGCCAAGAGCTCGCCACGTAACCGCCGTCTCGCGATACTCACGGCGGATTTCTTCACCTGTTCTAAAGACAGCTCGGACATCCGAGACATGTTTCCCCTTTCGTTCTGTAGTGTTACGGCTCCCGCCGAGCTACCCCTCCTGCTCAGAGGAAGGGCAGAGAGGCGGGGCTGTGGCATCGGTTCCTGGGGCGCCGGGTGTCTGAGTCTGGGAGATTATGTCACGGGGACGGGAGCCACGGGGCTGGGGGCCACGAGGGGGGCGACCGCTGGCGGAGGGGGCTAATGTTGCCTACGCTCCCCGGCGTAGACGACGCGCTAGTTGGCGGAGAGGGCGTCGAGGGACTGCAGCGTCGCGAAACGCCGGTAGATCCCGCCCTCGCGCGCCATCAGCTCCTCGTGAGTGCCGATCTCGACGAGCCTGCCGTTGTGGACGACCACCACGCGGTCGGCGTGCTTCACCGTCGCCAGGCGGTGGGCGATGACCAGCACCGTGCGGTTCTTCATCAGCTCCCCGAGCGCCTGCTGGACCAGGAACTCGCTTTCGGCGTCGAGGTCGGAGGTCGCCTCGTCCAGGATGAGGATGGGCGGGTCCTTGAGAAAGGCGCGGGCGATGGCGAGGCGCTGGCGCTGGCCGCCCGAGAGCTTGACGCCGCGCTCGCCCACGGGCGTCGCGTATCCTTCCGGAAGCGCGGCGACGAATTCGTGGGCCTGCGCCATCCGCGCGGCGTGCTCGATGTCGGCCTGCGTGGCGCCGGGTCGGCCGTAGCCGATGTTGTACCCGATGGTGTCGGCGAAGAGGAAGGTCTCCTGCGTGACGATGCCCATGAGCGCCCGCAGCGAGGCGACGGAGACGTCGCGGATGTCGCGGCCGTCGATCACGAGGCGGCCGGCCAGGACATCGTGGAAGCGTGGCACGAGATCCATGAGCGTCGTCTTGCCTGCCCCGGACATCCCGACGAAGGCGACCATC
Source organism: Candidatus Rokuibacteriota bacterium (assembly GCA_030647435.1). Classification (NCBI taxonomy): domain Bacteria; phylum Candidatus Rokuibacteriota; species Candidatus Rokuibacteriota bacterium. The sequence goes on along the minus strand of JAUSJX010000080.1, from coordinate 12,661 downwards.
TCGCCCTTGCGCACGGTCAGCGAGATGTCGCTGAGCGTGTTCTCCTCGGCCTCCGGGTAGCGGAAGGAGACCCCCTCGAAGACGAGGCGGTCGTGGAAGTCCCGGAGCGGCTGGGCCCTCGGCGGGTCGGTGATGGTCGGGGGCGTGTCGAGGATCTCAAAGACGCGCTCGACCGACGAGAGCGACTGCTGGACGGTGTTCATCATGCGCCCCAGCTGGCGCACCGGGCCGTAGAGCAGGATGACGGCAGCGATGAAGGAAAAGAACTCGCCGGGGGTCAGGACTCCGCTGATGACGCGGTAGCCGCCGTACCAGATGGCGCCCATGATGCCGAGCGCGCCCAGGATCTCCATCAGCGGCTCGGCCAGGTTGTCCACGCGTTGGTCCTTGAGCGCCAGCCGGAGGAGCCGGTCGTTCACCGCGTCGAACCGCTCCTGCTGGAGACGCTCGCGGCCGAAGGCCTTGACGATCTTGTTGCCGGTGAAGGCTTCCTGCAGGACGATGTTGAGCTCGCTCATCTTCTCCTGCGCCCGCTTGGCGATCTTGTAGAGCTTGCGCCCGAGCGTCCGGTAAAGCACGCCGACCGCGGGGAAGATGACGACGGCGATCAGCGCCAGCACCCACTCGCGGATGAACATGACGGTCAGGAGCGCCACGATGGTGCCCATCTGACGCACGGCCATGACCAGCACCGTGGAGGACAGCCTTGCCAGGCGGTTGACGTCGTTGACGACGCGGGTCATCAGCTCAGCCGAGTGCATCTGCGAGTAGAAGGACAGGGACATGCCCTGGATGTGGCTGTAGAGCTCCCGCCGGATGCGGGCGATCACGCGCTCGCCCACGGCTGCCATGAGATAGGACTGCCAGTAGCGGCCGAAACCCTTGACGACGTAGGTGCCCAGGAGCACCAGCGGGATGACTTTCAGCATGAAGAGGTCGCGCTTGACGAAGATGTCGTCGAGCGCCGGCTTGACGAGCCAGGCGATGAAGCCCTCGCAGGAGGAGACGACGAGGGCCAAGCAGCCGCCGAGGAGGAGCCACCGCAGGTACGGGCGGAGATAGGGCCAGAGTCTCAGCAGCAGGCGGTACGTGGGCTTCGCGGCCATCAGGCGGAGCGCTTGGATCCTAGCAGGCGGCTGTAGAGCGCCTCGGTCCGGTCGAGCTTCGCGGTCACCGAGAACTCCTCCTCGACGCGCTTGCGTCCCGTGCGCGCCATCGCGGTGGCCCGGCTCGGGTCCTCGATCATGCGCAGGATACAGCGCGCCAACGCGTCGATGTCCCGGGCAGGGAAGAGGTAGCCGGTCTCGCCGTCGGTGATGAGCTCGGGGTTGCCCTCGAGCTCGGTGCCGATGACGGCGGTCTCGACTGCCAGAGCCTCCCGCAGCGTGCCGGTGATGCCGAGCCCGGCGTAGGAGGCGTCCACGCAGACGTCGCTCGCGGCGAGGATCTCCGGGATGTCCTCGCGGTAGAGGAAGACCAGGACGCGATCGGCCAGGCCCCGGGCCGCGGCCTTCTCGCGGAGGATCCTGGCCTTGGCCTCGTTGGCGCCCACGAAGAGGAGCCGCGCCTGGGGCGCCTGCGCCGCCACGGTCTTCATCGCGTCCATCGTATCGTCGTTGCCGTTCCGGCTCCGGATCCCGATCTGGGTGATGAGGTAGTGCTCGGGCCCGAGGCCGAGCTCGCGGCGGACGCGCGTCCGGTCCACGTTGGGGTGGAAGCGGGCCGTGTCCGTGCCTGAATAGACGACGTGGATCTTGTCCGCCGGAACGCCCTGCGAGACGAGCCCGCGCTTGATGGACTCCGAGACGGCGACGATGGCCGTCACGCGCTTCGTCGTGTAGCCGAGCCTGCCGAACGCGTCGATCGGGAAGCTGACGCCGCGGTTGAGGATGAGCACCGGGATCTTCGTGAAGAGGCCCGCCATGAGCGCCAGCGTCCGCGCCTTGCCCTTCTGCGCGTGGACGACCTGGATGCGGTGCTGACGGAGGATGCGCACGAGCGGCGGCACGGACCTGACGTCCGCCTCGGAGCGCATGGGCACGGCGTGGTAGGGCAGCCCGGCCTCGGCGCACTTCTCGACCCAGCCCTCGCCGGGCCGCGTCGCCACGACCACGTGGTGGCCGCGGTCCTTCAAGCCCCGCGCCAGCTCGAGCAGCTGGACGGCGGCGCCCGTGAAGTAGTCGCTCTTCGGATAGAGCTGGAGGATCCTGAGCGGCTCGCTCACTTCGTGAAGAAGCCCCGCACCGCGGCCGCGACCTCGTCGATCTCCGACTCCTTGTGGCCCGCCGAGATGGGCAGGGTCAGGATCTCCTTGACGAGGCGCTCCGTGTGCTCGAGCGGTCCCGGCTTGAGGTACTCGACGGCGGGCTGCCTGTGGCAGGGCACGGGGTAGTGGATGCCCGTGGCGATGCCCTTGTCCTTGAGGAAGGCCGCCAGCTGGTCCCGCTGGGGCGTGCGCACGACGTAGAGGTGGTAGACGTGGCGCGCGCCCGGCGTCTCGGTCGGCAGCACGAGCGGCAGGCCCCCGAGCGCCGCATTGTAGCGAGCGGCGAGCTTGCGCCGGTGATCGTTCATCGCGTCGAGCCGGCGCAGGAGGACGCGCCCCACGGCGGCCTGGATGTCGTTGAAGCGCAGGTTGAAGCCGATTTCTGCGTGGATGTCCTTGTTCTGCCTGCCGTGGTCACGGAGCCGCCGGCAGCGCGCCGCGACCTCGTCGTCCTCTGTGACGAGCAGGCCGCCGTCACCCATCACGGTCAGGTTCTTCGAGGGGTAGAAGGAGAACGCGCCGGCGCGGCCGAAGGACCCGACCTTCTTGCCCTGCCATGCGGCTCCGTGGGCCTGGGCGCAGTCCTCCAGCAGCCAGAGCTTGTGCTTGGCGCAGAGCTCCTGGATCCCGGGAAGGTTAGCGGGGTGGCCGTAGAGGTGCACGGGGATGAACCCGACCGTGCGCGGCGTCACCTTGGCGACGGCATCCTTGACGTCCACCGTATAGGTGTCGTCGACGTCCACGAAGACCGGCGTCACGCCGGCGAAGCAGATGGCCTCGATGGTCGGGAACGCCGTGTGGGCCGGGACGAGGATCTCGTCGCCCGCCTTGGCGTTAAAGGCCTTGATGAGCATCCAGAGCGCGGACGTGGCGCTGGTCGTGAGCACGGCGTGCTTGGCGCCGTTGTAGGCGGCGAATTCCTTCTCGAACGCCGTGCACTGCGGGCCCAGGATGTACCGGCCCGACTCGACGGCCGCGATGACCGCCGTCTTGATCTCGTCGTCCACCGGCGGACGTGACAGGGGAATCGGCATCGCGGACTCCTCCTCAGGTGTGGATGCGGCGGTACTTGCCGCGGTAGTACAGCAGCGGTTCGAGGTCGGCGTCGCCGCGAGAGTCCGCGGCCTCGACGCGGCCCACGAAGATCGTGTGGTCGCCGGCGGGATAGGCATGGACGGTCTCGCACTCGAGCTCGGCCAGTGAATCCTTGAGCACGGGCAGCCCGAGCGCGCTCTGACGGAAGTCGACGCCCTCGAACTTCTCCGAGGGGTGCGCGGCGGGCTTGGTGGCGAAGCGCGTGGACACGGCCTCGTGGTGGCCGGCCAGGATGTTGACGGCGAAGTGCCTCGCGGCCGCGAGCGCCGGGTAGCTGTGCGCGTCGTGGGCCACGCAGACCAGGATTAGCGGCGGGGCGAGGGAAACCGACGTGAAGGCGCTGGCGGTGAGACCGGCGGGGCGGCCTTGGGGGTCCATCGTGGTGATGACGGTCACTCCCGAGCAGAAGTGACCAAGGACGCGGCGGAACTCATCGGGTGAAATCACGCGTCTTTTGTAGCAGTTTCACGCCGATTTTTCAACTTCTTTGCGGAGTTGGAGCGCACTCGGGCGCGCTCTTCCTTGACGCGCGCGAGGGGCGGACCCTATACTCCAGCGAGACACATCGATCGCAGTCTCAGGAGACGACAACCCCCATGGCAGAGACACCCAGGCCCGGCCCCCAGGCGGCCGCTCTCATCCCCGACGTCAAGCACACGGTCGCCGTGTCGTCCGGCAAGGGCGGGGTGGGCAAGTCCACCATCGCCGTCAACCTGGCGCTGGCGCTCAAGCAGAAGGGACACACGGTCGGCCTCGTGGACGTCGACGTCTACGGCCCCGACGTGCCGCTCATGATGGGCACCAAGGGCAAGCCCGGGATGTTCGAGAACAAGATCATCCCCGTCGAGGCCCACGGCATCAAGATCATGTCCATCGGCCTCCTCGTCGACGAGCGCGAGGCGCTGGTCTGGCGCGGGCCCATGATCCACTCGGCCGTCCAGCAGTTCCTGCGCGATGTCATGTGGGGCCCGCTCGACTTCCTCGTCTTCGACATGCCGCCGGGCACCGGCGACGCCCAGCTCTCGCTCTCCCAAGTGGTTCCGTTGGGCGGCGTCGTGATGGTGACGACGCCCCAGGACGTGGCGCTGCTCGACGTCCGCAAGGCGCTCGCCATGTTCCGCAAGCTCAACGTGCCCATTCTCGGGCTCGTCGAGAACATGAGCTGCTTCATCGCGCCCGACACCGGCGCCAAGTACGCCATCTTCGGGGAGGGCGGCGGCGACAAGGTCGCCGAGGAGTTCGGCGTGCCACTCCTGGCGCACATCCCGCTCGAGATCGACACGCGCAAGGGCGGCGACGCGGGCATCCCCATCGTGGTGGGCCAGCCCGCCTCGGCCCAGGCCGCGGCCTTCCTGGCGCTGGCCGACGCGGTCGCCGCGCGCCTCGAGGCGGTCTCGGCGCTCAAGATGCCGACCATCGGCTGAGCCGGCGTCCGCGGTGGCCCAGGTCTTCGTCCCGATCTTTCCGCTGCCGGACCTGGCCTTTTTCCCTCACACGCTGCTGCCGCTGCACGTCTTCGAGGCGCGCTACCGCGCCATGGTCACGGACTGCCTCGCGAGGGACCTCCGGATGGCCGTGGTCGCGCTCAAGCCGGGATACGAGTCGGCCTACGACGGCAAGCCCGCCGTGTACCAGATCGCGGGAGTCGGCCGCATCGTCCAGTGCGAGCGCCTCGCGTCCGGGCGCTTCAACATCCTGCTCAAGGGCGAGAGGCGTATCCGCATCGACCGCGAGTTGCCGGCCGATACGCTCTACCGGATGGTAGCGGGCACTCCGCTCGGCGAGACCGGCGCCGAGTGCGACGGCGTGGGCGCTCTCGCGGCCCGCGTCACCGGCAGGTGCCTGGGCATCTTGCGCGCGGTGAAACGGCCCACGGCCGAGATGGAGGAATCGCTTGCCGGCGCGGCGCCGGGAGCGGTGTGCGACCGGATCGCCTCGGCCGTCATCCCCGAGGCGGACGTGAGACAGGCATTGCTCGAAGAGCTGGACGTGGAGCGCCGGCTCTCGCGGCTGGCGGAGGCCCTCGACGACCTCTACACTCAGCTGACAGGTGACCGGTGATGAAGGGCTTCGTGATGCTGGCGCTGCTGTTGCTCGCGCCGATGGCGCCGGCCGATCCGGCGTGGGCCGCCTGGGGATGGCTCGGCGTGCGGATCCGGGACCTGTCTGAGCAGGAGATGGAGGAGATCTCGCAGAAGTACGGGCTGCGAGAGGGGTTCGGCGTGGTCATCGTCGAGGTGATGAAGGAGACGCCCGCCGAGGCCTCGGGGCTCAAGAACGGCGACCTCGTGGTGGCGTTCCGCGACAGGCCGGTGGTCGACACACGGACGCTCCAGCGGCTCATCGCGTCGACCTCGGCCGGGGAGACCGTGCCGCTGACGGTGCTGCGGCGCGACGCCGGGCGCCGCGGTGTCACGGTACGGGTCGGCGTGATGCCCGACACGGTCGCCGCGGACCGCATCGCCGCGGAGTTCGGCTTCCTCGTGCGGGATCCCGATGCGCGAGGCGAGGGGGCCGTCGCGCGCCTGTCGGAGGGCCCGCCCGCCGTTGGGGCGGTGGTGGCACGGAGCTCCGCGGAGGCGGCGGGGCTCCAGGTGGGCGACGTGCTGGTCGAGGTCAACGGCCGCCCCGTGCTGACATTGGCCGCCGTGCGCGAGGCGCTGCTGGCCTCGTCCCTCGAGCGGCCGCTGCCGCTCGTCGTCCGCCGGGATTCCGAGCGTGTGCAGCTGCTGCTCATGACGGCGTGGCCGTCCCGGTAACTCACAATCAACGGAGGTAAACATGACGCTCAAAGGCAAGCGGGTCGCGATTCTGGCGGAGAACATGTACCAGGAGATGGAACTGTGGGTGCCGTACTACCGGCTCAAGGAGGAGGGGGCCGACGTCAAGGTGGTCGGCGCGGGCGGCGCCAAGTCCTACGCCTCCAAGGCCGGCTACCCGGTCAACGTGGACGTGCAGGCCGACCAGGTCAGCGCGGTCGAGTTCGACGCGGTCGTGATCCCGGGCGGCTACGCCCCCGACATGATGCGCCGCAACGAGAGCATGGTGAAGCTGGTGCGCGAGGCCTCGCAGCAGGGCAAGGTCGTGGCCGCCATCTGCCACGCCGGCTGGATGCTCGCGAGCGCCGGCGTGCTGAAGGGTAAGAAGGCGACCTCGTTCTTCGCCATCAAGGACGACGTGGTCAATGCCGGCGCGACCTGGGTCGACCAGGAGGTGGTCGTCGACGGCAACCTCATCACCTCGCGCAAGCCCGACGACCTCCCGGCCTTCTGCCGCGAGATCGTCAAGGCGCTGGGGAAAAACGCCTAGGCCCGATATAATGCCGGGGAGATGATCGTCCTCGGCATCAACGAAACCCACTGCGCCACGGCGGCCGTCCTTCGGGACGGCCGCATCGTGGGCTGCGCCTCCGAGGAGCGCTTCACCCGCCTCAAGAACGACGCCGGCTACCCGCGCCTCGCCATCGACGCGCTCCTCAGGGAATGCGGCGTCCTCCCGGCCGAGATCGACGTCGTCGCCCTGTCGGGCGCCCGCGCCGCCTCGCGGGAGTGGCTCAACCGGGTGCTCCACGACGAGGCCTACGGCAAGGAGTACTACGGCGTCACGTGGCCGTCTCCACGCCGGGCGCTCGAGAAGAAGATGCGGAAGTGGGGCGCGAAGTTCGGCCTCATCGACGCCTCGCGCGGCAAGTTCGGCATCTCCCAGAGCGAGCGCTTCGCCTTCGTTACCGATCACCTCGGCATCCCCAGGGATCGGATCGTCTGCCTCGACCACCACGCCTGCCACGCCGCCGCGGCCTACTACGGCTCGGGCTTCGAGGGCAGGGACGCGCTGGTCCTGACCAACGACAACTCCGGCGACGGCCTCTGCGCCACGGCCTCGACGGGCAAGTCCCTCGATCTCACCCGCCATGAAGCGACGCCCTCGTCGCCGGGCTCGCTCGGCGCCTTCTACTCCTTCGTGACGCTGGCGCTCGGGATGAAGTTCGGCGAGCACGAGTACAAGGTCATGGGCATGGCGCCCTACGCCGGGGAGAAGTACGCCAAGCGCGCCGAAGCCGCCCTGCGCGAGGTCTTCGACCTGGACGAGGGGAAGCCTGCGCGCTTCCGGTGGCTCAAGCCCGGGGAGCGCTACGCGGTCCTGCTCAAGGCCACGCTGGGACTGCGCTTCGACGCGGTCGCCGGCGGCGCCCAGCGCCTCCTCGAGGACACGCTCCTCCGCTGGGCGCGCCTCATGCACCAGCGCTACGGCGGCACGCGCCTGGCGCTGGGAGGCGGCGTGTTCATGAACGTGAAGGCGAACATGCTCATCGGCCAGGAGGACTGGGTCGAGGAGCTGTTCGCCTTCCCGTCCTGCGGCGACGAGTCGAACGCGGTCGGCGCGGCTTATCTCGGGTACCTCGAGGAGTGCGCGCGGCGCGGGGTGGCGGGATGGGTGCAGCCCTTCGGCCCCGCGTACCTCGGCAACAGCGTCACGGACGAGGACGCCGAAGCGGTGATCCGCGAGCGCGGCCTCGAGGGGCGCTACAAGGTCGCCTTCCACGACCGGATCGAGGAGAAGATCGCCGAGCTCCTTGTGTCGGACGGCGTGGTGGCGCGCTGCGCGGGGCGCATGGAGTTCGGCGCGCGGGCGCTCGGGAACCGCTCGATCCTCGCGAACCCCTCGGACCACCGCGTGGTGCCGCTCATCAACCGGATGATCAAGAACCGCGACTTCTGGATGCCCTTCGCGCCGACCATTCTCGCGGAGCGCGCGCCCGACTACCTCTTCAATCCGAAGCAGCACGCCTTGCCCTACATGATGCTGGCCATGCCGACGCGGGCCGAGGCCCGAGAGGCGCTCGTGGCCGCGATCCATCCTCAGGACGCCACGGCGCGGCCGCAGATTCTCGAGCGGTCGTGGAACCCCGAGTACCACACGGTGATCAGCGAGTTCGAGCGCCGCACGGGCGTCGGCGCCGTGCTGAATACATCGTTCAACCTCCACGGCGAGCCGGTGGTGTGCAGCGCCGCCGACGCGGTGGACACCTTCGAGCGCTCCGGCCTGCCGCACGTGGCCGTGGGGCATTGGCTGATCTCCAAGAAGTAGCGGGAGATTCTCCCTCTCCCTCCCGGGAGGGAGAGGGCCGCAGTTCGAGCCGAGACGCTCGCTTCGAGCGGCGAGGCGAGGGCTGAGAGGGTGAGGGTGGGCCTTCCCACGACGGACGCCCCGTGCTTCCTCTGCGGCGAGGCCGCCGCAGATCCGCTCTGGACCACCGCCGACCGCGCCTTCGCCATTCCCGGGATCTATACCGTCGCGCGCTGCCGGCGCTGCGGCTTCCTCTACCAGAAGCCGCGCGTCGCCGACGCCCATCTCGCCGACTGCTACCCCGACCACTACCCGCGGCACCAGGAGCCGTCGCCCCGGATTCCCTTCAAGGGCTCGCCCGGCCGCGTCAAGGCGGCGCGCTGGGCGCTCGCGAGCGCGCTCGGCTACGCGCAGCTCCGCGACGCTTCCGTTGGACTGCTGACGCGACTCCGCGCCCGGCGGCTCGTGCGAAAGATCCGCTGGGACTGCCCGCCGTGGACGGGGCAGGGACGCTACCTCGACGTGGGCTGCGGGTCGGGCGGCGCGCTCGGTGTCGCCCACGCGCTCGGCTGGAACGTGGCGGGCATCGAAGTTGACGAGGCGGCCGCCGCGAAGGCCCGGCGCTTCACCGACGATCTCCACGTGGGCGACGTGCTGACGGCGCCGTTCGCCTCGGGACGCTTCGACGTGGTGACGGCCTTCCACGTCCTCGAGCACGTGCCTGATCCGGTCGCCGTGATCCGCCGCGCGCTCGCATGGCTGGCGCCCGGCGGGCTCCTGATCATCGAGGTGCCGAACGCCGGCGGCTTGGGCGCGGCGATCTTCGGTAGAGCGTGGTCGGGGCTCGAGCTGCCGCGTCACCTCTCGCATTTCTCGCCCGAGACGCTCGAGCGCGCGGTCGAACAGGCCGGCGGCCGCGTGGCGTGGTGCTGGCACGGTGCCAAGGCACGCTACTACCTCTGGAGCCTCGGCTTCTGGCTCCGCGACCGCGGTTGGCCCCCCCTCGCCGGTCTCACCGAGTGGCGCCCGGTCTACGGCGTGCTCAAGCTCTTCCTCGAGGTGACGCTCCCGCTCGTTCGGCTCGCCAAGCGCGGCGAAGTCATCCGCGTCGGGATCAGCGCCAAGTAGACTCGTCCGCGGACGCTCATCCGCAGCGTCTTGCCTTAGTAGCCGCGCTTGCGGTCGACCTCGTAGCGGAGCGCGCGGCCGGCGAGGTAGCGGCGGAGGTTGTCGTTGAAGATGGGGGCGATCTCCCCCGGGGTGCTCGGCCCTGAGATGTGCGGCGTGATCACTACGCTGTCGAGCTCCCACAGCGGATGGCCCTGCGGCAGCGGCTCCTCGTTGAAGACGTCGAGCACCGCCCCTCCCAGCCGGTTGGCCCGGAGGGCATCGAGGAGCGCCGCTTCGTCGACGACGGGCCCACGCGCGACGTTGATGAGCCAGGCCGAAGGCCGCATGGCCGCGAGCTCGGCCGCGCCGATGAGGCCGCGCGTCGCCTCCGTCAGCGGCACGGTCAGCGCGACGAAGTCGGCGTCGGCGAGCGCCTTCCTGAGGTCGCGCGTCTTGTAGACGCGCTGGGCCTCCGGGACCCTCTTGCCGCTCCGGCTGACGCCCACGACGCGCATCCCGAACGCGCGAGCTGCGCCCGCGATGGTGCGCCCGATGTCCCCCAGTCCGATCACGCAGAGCGTCGCCCCGTGGAGGCGCAGCGGGTCCGCCTGTCGCCAGCGCCGCTCACGCTGCTGGGCGCGGAACAGCTCGGTTCGCTGGGTGAGCCAGAGGCACCAGCCCAGCACGTACTCGGCCATCCAGGGGCCGAAGATGCCCGCGACGCGCGTCACCGTCACGCGGCGAGGCAGCTCGGGGACCATCAAGGGCTCGACTCCCGCGCCCATGCCCTGCGCCCACCGCAGCCTGGCCGCCCGAGGCAGGAGCTCGCGCGGAAAGTTCCACGCGTAGAGAATCTCGGCATCGGCAATGTGCGGCTCCGCCTCGGCGGGCGTGGCGCAGACGGCGACCGCGAACGGCGGCTTGGGCTGCTTGATCAGCCGGGCATAGGCTTGGGCTTCGCCGGGCTCGGGGTGGTACACGAGGATGGAGCGGGCGGTCACGCGCCGATCTTGGCGAGGATCGCGTCCTCGAAGGTGAAGTCCACCGGCCGGTCAACGAGCTTTTCGCGCTGGTACCACTCCCAGGTATGGGCGAGGGCTTCGTAAAGCGTGTAGCGCGGCAGGATGCCCAGCTCCTGGCGGAGCTTCGTCGTGGTGTGGACGGCGTGGCAGTCGTAGACGAGGTTCTGGCCGAAGACGGGCCCGGGCTTGTCGAAGCTCTTGAGCAGGGCCGCGTCGAAGTGGCGGAAGGTGACGGGCTTCTTCATGACGTCGGCGATCAGCTCGACGAAGCCGACCTGGGTGACCGTGTCCTCGCCCATGACGTTGTAGGCCTGGCCGTAGGCCTTGGGATTTCCGAGCATGGCCGCCATCGCGTGAGCGAGGTCTTCCACGTGGCCGAATTGCCGCAGCCACCCGCCGTGTCCCGGCACCAGCACGGGCCGGCCGCGGTGGATCCTGTCCATGAAGAAGGTCTCGTTGTTGCGCGTATTGAGCGGGCCCATGACGTGCGTCGGCCTCACGATGCTGACCGGCCCGCCGCCCTTCCGGTAGCGCTCGAAGAGCAGGTCCTCGGAGGCGATCTTGTGACGGGCGTAGTCGCCCCAGTAGAAGCCGCGCGGCGTTTCTTCCGAGTACGGGATGGGCAGGGTGTGGTCGTACACTCGTCCCGTGGAGATGAAGATGATGTGCGGCCGGCCCTCGAGGGAAGCCAAGAGCGCGGCGACATCCTCGCCGAGAGTCGGGGCGTACGTGATGTCGAAGACGCCGTCGAAGCGGCGGCCCTCGAGGCGCCCGCGGAGGCCCGCGTGGTCCTTGCGGTCGCCGGCGATGGCCGAGACGCCCGCCGGCAGGCGCTCGGCGCGCTTGCCGCGGTTGAAGACCGTGACCTCGTGGCCGCGCGAGAGCAGCTCGCGCACCAGATGCAGGCTGATGAACTCGGTGCCGCCCATGACGAGGACCCGCATGACCCGCGAATTCTAGCACAGGGGGAAGACATGGCACGACCGGTCGAGGTGTCCTGGCTCGGCAATCTGAAGACCGAGGTGCGGATCGGCCCGCACCGGCTTCTGATCGACGAGCCCGTGGACAAGGGCGGGGAGGATACGGGGCCGACTCCCACCGAGGCGGTGCTGGGGGCGCTCGGCGCCTGAACGGTGCTCACGGTTCGGCTGTACGCCGAACGCAAGCACTGGACGCTCGACCGGATCGAGACGCGTCTCCAGCGCGACCCGGGCGAGGGCAAGATCAACAGCATCGAGCTGGAGCTGCTGCTGGGCGGCGACCTCAGCGCCGAGCAGCGCCAGCGCCTGGCGGAGATCGCCTCACGCTGCCCCGTTCACCGCACCCTGTCCGAGGGCGTGACGATTACCCACCACTAAATCAGAACGGCCGAGCGGACTGGTAAGGATGCTGCCACCGCGAGTCCCCATGAAGATCCGCTGCGTGATCACCAGATCCTTTCGTCTGGTCGTACCGGGAGCGATTGCAGGATCGTGAGCTCCAGCGCTTTCGCGCTCTTGAGGTGGATGCTTAGCCTCCTGCGATGCGAACCTTAACGTCCGAGACCTGAGCGGTCGAGGGGCGTCGGGTCACCCGCCCAGGAGGCACGCTGTGCTCGCGGGTGCAAGACGTCGATCGCCCAACCCACATCCAGCCGCTCCCCGAGCCAGCCGGGGCACGCCGTGCGCGCCCCGACCTGAAGGCCGTTCGAGTCATGACAGGCGCGGAGAGCCTTGACGGGATCACCGGGCACTGTTCCCGGCGGCGGCACCTCCGGCAGGGGGCGGCCGTCCGGCCGCCGGAATCGGAGAGTCCCGTCGGGCCCGCGCGCGACCTGGTAGCCCTCCTCGTGCACCGCTCGGTGATGCCGGCGGCAGAGGAGCGCGAGGTTCGAGAGCGTCGTCGGACCCCCGTGCGCCCAGTGGCGGAGATGATGCCCCTGGCCGAAGCGGACGCCGCAGCCGGGGAAGCGGCAGCCCCGGTCCCGATGGTGGAGCGCTCGCCGCAGGGCGGGGGGAATCGTCCGGGTCCGGGCCCCGATCTCGACCACGCGGCCCTCCTCGTCATGGCGCATCACCACCCGGCTCGCGTCACAGGCCAGGCGCCGGGACGTTTCCGCGGA